>NZ_NDIO01000078.1:0-26409 GCF_002241085.1 Vibrio sp. V03_P4A6T147 | reverse complement strand
GGCATCTGTCTCGCTCGGTTAGTCGTAAATTCAAGCCTTACTGCGTCTCACATCATTTCGAACGTCTGTTTAAAACTAAAATCTGCCTTTTTGAGTTGTGTAATAAAATAACGTAATAACTTTCATGTTTAACAAGGAAATCAAACATAGGTTTGAAACGGGATAAAACTTTGTTTTTAACCTTTCATTAACTTTGTCTCTTTTGCTGAATGATGAGTTGATGTAAGGTTTAATAAGGTTTTGTAAGACTTATGTCTAGCTTGGTTAGGCTTGAAATATTGGATTGACTGAGAGAAAGTGTCGGTAGAGATAAGTCAGTGGATAGCAAAAAATGAGCATTTGAATTTGTGGTTTTTAAATTACAAATGTAGTTGGAATGGTTTTAAGGAAGAACGTTATGTTTGCACAGACCCCAGAAACAGAGTTAGCACTCAGCAAAGAACACCACGAAGCCAAGCTTGAGGTTGTTGGTGCCGTTGGCTCACATCACCAAGCTATTTTCCCTTCAGAAGCCCAAATCTTCTTGTCCACTCTGTGTGCTAAATTTGCAAGCCGTGTTGATTCGCTGCTGGATGCACGAGAAGAGCGACAAACACGTATTGATAACGGAGAACTGCCGGATTTTCTCAAGGATACGCAAGATATTCGCGAAGGAAGCTGGAAAATTCTCGGTATCCCACACGATTTACAAGATCGTCGAGTGGAGATTACGGGGCCAACCGACCGAAAAATGGTGATCAATGCATTGAATGCTAACGTCAAAGTGTTCATGGCGGATTTTGAGGATTCGATGTCACCAGCATGGGATAAAGTGCTGGATGGGCAAGTCAATTTGCGTGATGCCATTGAAGGAACCATTAGCTATACCAATCCTGACAATGGTAAGTGCTACCAGCTTAAAGATAACCCAGCGGTGCTCATCTGTCGGGTACGCGGTCTGCACCTTAAAGAAAAGCATGTTAAATATGCAGGGCAAAGTATTCCGGGTTCGCTGTTTGATTTTGCACTCTACTTTTACAACAACTATAAATCATTGCTTAAAAAAGGCAGTGGCCCTTATTTTTATCTTCCAAAACTTCAGGCCTATCAAGAAGCAAAGTGGTGGAGTGACGTTTTCCATTTTACCGAAGAGTATTTTGGGTTAGAAACTGGCACCATTAAAGCCACCGTATTGATTGAAACCTTACCTGCCGTGTTCGAGATGGACGAAATATTGTTCTCGCTTAAAGAACACATTGTCGGCTTAAATTGTGGCCGCTGGGATTACATTTTCAGTTATATCAAGACATTGAAAAATTATCCGGATCGGGTGCTACCAGATCGCCAAGTTGTCACAATGGAAAAGCCGTTTCTTAACGCCTATTCACGCTTGCTGATCTATACCTGTCATAAGCGCGGCGCATTTGCGATGGGCGGTATGGCCGCTTTCATTCCAGCTAAAGATCCCCAAGAAAATCAGTTGGTTCTCGATAAAATTCATCACGATAAATTACTCGAAGCCAATAATGGTCATGACGGTACTTGGGTTGCCCATCCCGGTTTAGCGGATACGGCAAAAGCGGTCTTTGACCAAGTACTGGGCGAGCGTTGTAACCAATTAGATGTTACGCGTCTGTCTGATGCGCCGATTCATGCCAATGAGCTGTTGATCCCATGTGAAGGGGAACGTACCGAGCAGGGCATGCGTCATAATATTCGAGTTGCACTTCAGTACATCGAAGCATGGATCTCCGGCAATGGCTGTGTCCCCATTTATGGTTTGATGGAAGATGCGGCGACCGCAGAGATTTCTCGAGCGTCAATATGGCAATGGATCAAGCATGGAAAAGCCTTGGATAATGGTCAGATTGTTACCAAAGCGCTTTTTGAGCAGTATCTTGCGCAAGAAATTGAAGTCGTGAAACAGGAAATCGGCACGCAGCGATTTGCACAAGGACGATTTAGCGAAGCGGCACAATTGATGGCTCGCTTAACTACCAGCGATGAGCTGACTCATTTTCTCACCGTTCCGGGTTATGACTACCTAGATTGATGAGATTTAAAACCAATATCTAATAACCAATAACCAATAACCAATAACCAATAACTAACAACCAATAACGTGAAGCTGTTTTCAAAAGCAGAATAGGTCGTACTGCTGAGAAAAGGATGACAGTGCGCTTGCGCATCAAAATAAGAGGGATAGACCATGACATTAACTCGCCGCCAACAAATCGAAGCTCTAGAAAAAGATTGGGCAACCAACCCACGCTGGAAAAATGTAAAGCGTACTTATACTGCTGCTGAAGTGGTTGACCTGCGCGGTTCAATCACTCCAGCCAACACTTTGGCCCAACGTGGCGCTGATAAATTGTGGTCACTGGTTAACGGCAGTGCCAAAAAAGGTTACGTAAACTGCTTGGGGGCATTGACCGGTGGTCAAGCGGTACAACAAGCCAAAGCGGGAATTGAGGCGATTTATCTCTCCGGCTGGCAAGTAGCGGCAGACAACAACACCGCTTCCACCATGTACCCAGACCAATCGCTCTATCCAGTCGATTCTGTTCCATCGGTGGTCAAGCGCATCAACAACTCGTTTCGTCGTGCCGATCAAATTCAGTGGGCGGCCGGAAAATCACCGGAAGATGAAGGTGGTATTGATTACTTCTTACCGATTGTTGCCGATGCTGAAGCCGGTTTTGGTGGCGTACTCAATGCTTACGAGTTGATGAAGTCGATGATTGAAGCAGGGGCGGCCGGTGTGCACTTTGAAGATCAGTTGGCGTCAGTAAAAAAATGCGGACACATGGGCGGCAAGGTTCTGGTTCCGACTCAAGAAGCGGTTCAAAAATTGATTGCGGCACGTTTGGCCGCTGACGTATCAGGGACAACCACTTTGGTCATTGCTCGTACTGATGCAAACGCGGCGGATCTACTGACCTCGGATTGCGACGCATACGATCGTGATTTTATCCAAGGTGAGCGTACTCAAGAAGGTTTCTATCGCGTGAATGCTGGGATTGAGCAAGCGATTTCACGCGGTCTCGCTTACGCGCCGTATGCTGATCTCGTGTGGTGTGAAACCGCTAAGCCTGATTTGGATGAAGCCCGCCAATTTGCCGAAGCAATTCTAGCGCAATACCCAGATCAACTGCTGGCTTATAACTGTTCTCCCTCTTTCAACTGGGAGAAAAACTTGGATGCAGACACTATTGCTCGTTTCCAGCAAGAGTTGTCGGACATGGGGTACAAATATCAATTCATCACCTTAGCGGGCATTCATAACATGTGGTACAACATGTTTGAGTTAGCACATGCTTACGCGCAAGGCGAAGGTATGCGTCATTACGTTGAGAAAGTTCAGCGTCCAGAGTTTGAAGCAGCATCAAGAGGTTATACCTTTGTTGCACACCAACAAGAGGTGGGAACGGGTTACTTTGACCGGATGACCAATACCATCCAAGGTGGCAGCTCTTCCGTAACCGCGTTAACGGGCTCTACCGAAGAAGACCAATTTTAATTAGCGATACTTCCCAATCATTATCTGTGTAACACCTTTGAGCGGCGTAAGCCGCTCTTTTTTATGTGAGGTACTTATATTAGGGAGTGAGCGTTATTCAATATCGACTTCGTCCGGTTCACTCTCTTCTTGTAGCTCAAGTAAGGTAACAGCTACCCCAATAAAGTCCGTGTCAGTAATAATGCCCACTAGTTGGCCTTTATCTACAACGGGTAAGCAGCCTACTTTATGTTTTTGCATGTAGATAGCACTCTCTTTTAACCCCGCTCGCGGGTCAACCGTCATAATTTCAGTATGCATCACCTCATATAATGGCGTTGTCAGTGTATATGATTGATCTTCAGGGATGTTTTTTAAGCTCGACTCTTGCGCGGCAAGAATATCTCGATGAGTAATGATACCGAGTAGTTTTTTGTGTGGATCGACGATAGGGATATGGCGAATATCCAACGCTTCCATAGTGTGCTTAGCATCGGCTAACGTGTGTGTACGCAACAGGGTATGGGGGTTGCGAGTCATCATGTCTTCAATTTTGATCATAACGAGCTCCTTTTTATTATTGACCTGATTCAACTATAGTTTTTTCTGCGCAAAATATCTGAGAGCTCCCGCTATTTTTACTTTGATTGATGCGTAAAGATTGGGTGCCATTTTCATGTTTAATTGCATTAAATTTAGATCTGGGTCTGACGAGCGAAGGTGTTTACGTATATACTACGGCGCTTAAAAAAAATTACGTCATCCACTCAAAACGAACAAGATAAGAACTATGCAAGTTTCAGACTTTCACTTTGAACTTCCCGATGAGCTGATTGCTCGTTACCCAACGGCTGAACGTACGGCAAGTCGCTTACTGCAATTAGACGGTAACAGCGGTGAACTGGCGGATGGCTCATTTAAAGACGTTCTTGACCGAGTTCAGCCCGGCGATTTATTGGTTTTTAACAATACACGTGTCATTCCGGCTCGCATGTTTGGGCGCAAAGCTTCAGGCGGTAAACTGGAAGTATTGGTCGAACGAATGTTGGATGAACAGACGATTTTAGCTCATGTTCGCTCATCTAAGCCGCCAAAACCGGGCAGTGAGTTGTATTTAGGAGAGCATGACGAATATCATGCACACATGGTGGCTCGCCATGACGCGCTGTTCGAGATTCGTTTTACAGCGTCAAAGACGGTACTGGAGATCTTAAACGAGATTGGCCATATGCCGTTGCCGCCTTACATTGACCGCCCTGATGAAGATGCTGATAAAGAGCGTTATCAAACCGTATACAACCAAAAACCGGGAGCTGTCGCTGCACCGACCGCCGGTTTGCATTTCGATGAGGCTCTGCTTGAGCAAATCAAAGCGAAAGGCGTCGAATTTGCTTATGTAACCTTGCATGTTGGCGCTGGAACCTTCCAGCCAGTACGAGTCGACAATATTCACGATCACCATATGCATGCAGAATATGTTGAAGTGCCACAAGAGGTAGTCGATGCCGTCAACGCGACGAAAGCGCGTGGTGGCCGAGTGATCGCTGTTGGAACTACGTCGGTGCGCTCACTGGAAAGTGCCGCGCAAGATGCGCTTAAAAAGGGCACTGAGCTGGTTCCTTTTTTCGGTGACACTGAAATTTTCATCTTCCCTGGTTATGAGTATCAGTTGGTGGATTGCTTAATCACTAACTTCCACTTACCAGAGTCGACACTGATTATGCTCGTCAGCGCTTTTGCAGGTTATGAGCATACTATGGCCGCGTACGCGCATGCCGTGAAACATCAATATCGTTTCTTTAGTTATGGTGATGCGATGTTTATCACCAAGAACACCAATTAACGAGTGCTAGCATTACGCTAGGAGAAGAAGCTCCGCTTCGTTTTTCGCTAGGAATTGGCGACCGCTCTAGAGGGGTGCTTGCACCTAATCATGATACGTCAGACTGTTTCTCTGACATTGGAGGCTTCGTGAAGTTAACATACGAACTTAAAAAGAAAAACGGAAATGCTCGCCGTGGGCAATTAACCTTTGAACGTGGCACTGTGCAAACACCGGCATTCATGCCTGTAGGTACTTACGGCACAGTAAAGGGCATGACACCGGAAGAAGTAAAAGAGACGGGCGCAGAAATTTTGCTCGGTAATACTTTTCACCTGTGGCTGCGCCCTGGCCAAGAAGTGATGAAAATGCACGGCGACTTGCATGATTTTATGAACTGGCAAGGCCCGATCCTCACCGATTCAGGTGGTTTCCAAGTGTTTAGCTTGGGTGATATTCGCAAAATCACAGAAGAAGGGGTGCATTTTCGTAACCCAGTAAATGGTGACAAGATTTTCATGGACGCAGAAAAGTCGATGGAAATTCAAAAAGATCTGGGCTCTGACATTGTGATGATTTTCGATGAGTGTACGCCGTACCCTGCGACGCACGACGAAGCGAAAAAATCAATGGAGATGTCTTTACGTTGGGCGCAGCGTTCACGTGACCATTTCGACAAATTAGAGAACACCAACTCGCTATTTGGTATCGTGCAAGGCAGCGTTTACGAAGATTTGCGTGATGTTTCCGTGAAAGGCTTAACCGAGATCGGATTTGATGGCTACGCTGTTGGTGGTTTAGCGGTGGGTGAACCTAAAGAAGACATGCACCGTGTACTTGAGCACACTTGTCCACAATTGCCAGAAGACAAACCACGCTACCTGATGGGTGTCGGTAAACCTGAAGACTTAGTGGAAGGGGTACGTCGCGGTATCGATATGTTTGACTGTGTGATGCCAACGCGAAATGCACGTAATGGCCATCTATTTGTGACGGGTGGTGTGATCAAGATCCGTAATGCAGTACATAAAACCGATACAACTGCGCTGGATCCGCATTGTGACTGTTACACTTGCAAAAATTATTCGAAGTCGTATTTACACCATCTGGATCGTTGTAACGAAATTCTGGGTGCGCGTTTAAATACTATTCATAACTTACGTTATTACCAACGCCTGATGGCAAGCATTCGTTTAGCGATTGAAGAAGATCGCTTCGACGCGTTTGTTGAGGAGTTTTATGCTCGTCGCAATCGTGAAGTTCCACCAATGGGCCAATAACGGTTTTGCTGCGTTTTGCTTGATTTGTGAAGTGATAAACTTGAAATTAAGCCAACGCAGCCCAATTAGAATTACATTACACAACAATATTTTAGAGGACGTTTTCAATGAGTTTAATTTCTGTAGCACACGCAGCAGGTGAAGGTGCATCACAAGGTGGCGGTTATGAAATGCTGATCATGCTTGGTATGTTTGCGGTTATTTTCTACTTCATGATTTACCGCCCACAAGCCAAACGTGTTAAAGAGCATAAAAGTTTGATGGCCGCCATGACTAAAGGTGATGAAGTGTTAACCAGTGGCGGTTTAGTGGGTAAAATCACTAAAATCGCAGAAGACAGCGATTACATCTCTATCGAACTGAATGTGAACAATGAAATTGTGATCAAAAAAGATTTCATTACAGCGGTGCTACCAAAAGGTACGCTTAAGTCTTTATAACAGCTAAAGGATCCTTGCTGTGCTAAACCGTTATCCGTTATGGAAGTATTTGTTAGTGGTGTTCGCCATCACTCTCTCTGCTTTATATGCACTTCCAAATATTTACGGTGAAGATCCGGCAATTCAAATTACAGGGGCGCGTGGCGCCTCTGTTGATATGTCAACGCTGGATGCTGTCACCAAAGCTCTTGATAAAGAGAGCCTTTCTCATAAATCCATTGCTCTAGAGAATGGATCGATTCTTGTTCGATTTAACGATACCGATACTCAAATCAGTGCGCGTGATGTGGTGAGTGAAGCGTTAGGCAAAGATACAATTGTTGCACTTAACCTTGCTCCTTCAACGCCTTCTTGGTTGGAATCGATTGGCGCGGCACCGATGAAGCTTGGCCTTGATCTGCGTGGTGGTGTTCACTTCTTAATGGAAGTGGATATGGATGCCGCAATGGAAAAATTGATTGGCCAGCAAGAAGAAGCGTTTCGCAGCGAACTGCGTGATGACAAAATTCGCTACCGCGCCATTCGCTCAGTGGGCAACGACCGAGTGGAAGTCACTTTGCGTGACGATGAGCAATTAGAGCAAGCACAGCAAGCATTAACGTCGAAACATCCTGATATGACTTTTACTACGTCTAAGGCTGACGGTCGCTTTGCGCTGATTGCTCAATTTACTGAGCAGCGTTTGCAGGAAGTTCGAAATTACGCCGTTGAGCAGAACATCACGATTTTGCGTAACCGTGTTAACGAATTAGGGGTCGCTGAACCCTTAGTGCAGCGCCAAGGTGCCAGCCGCATTGTGGTTGAATTACCGGGGGTTCAAGATACCGCTCGTGCTAAAGAAATTCTTGGCGCAACCGCGACTCTTGAGTTTCGTGAAGTTGATGACAAGGCTGATTTAGCCGCCGCGGCTTCTGGTCGTGCTCCTGCTGGGAGTGAAATCAAATCTGATCGTAATGGTCGCCCGGTTGTCTTGAAAAAACGCGTGATTCTAGGTGGTCAAAGTATCACGGATGCCAGCTCTAGCATGGATGAATATGGTCGCCCGCAAGTGAACATTTCGTTAGATAGCGAAGGCGGAAATAAGATGTCGGCGTTCTCTAAAAAGAACATTGGCAAGCTTATGGCAACGGTATTTGCAGAGTACAAAGACAGCGGCCGTCGGACACCTGATGGCAAAGTGATTCTGGATAAGCATGAAGAAGTGATCAACCAAGCAACGATTCAGTCGGCTCTTGGGCGTAACTTCCGTATCACGGGAATTGACTCTGCTGCAGAAGCTCAAAACCTTGCACTTTTACTGCGTGCAGGTGCGTTAATTGCGCCAATCTCTATTGTTGAAGAGCGTACCATTGGTCCATCAATGGGGCAGCAAAATATCGATATGGGCATTCAAGCCTGCATCTGGGGTATGGTTGCGGTGATGCTCTTTACGCTGCTTTACTACCGTGGTTTTGGCTTGATTGCCAATATTGCATTGATGGCGAACCTTGTGCTCATTATTGGTGTGATGTCGATGATCCCAGGGGCGACAATGACCTTGCCGGGTATTGCGGGCATCGTATTGACGGTCGGTATGGCCGTGGATGCTAACGTTCTGATCTTCGAGCGTATTCGTGAAGAGCTCCGTGATGGACGAAACCCACAACAAGCTATCCACCAAGGCTATGCTAACGCGTTCAGTACCATTGCTGATGCCAACATCACTACGTTGATTACGGCAATCATTCTATTTGCTGTGGGTACTGGAGCCATCAAAGGGTTTGCCGTCACACTTTCTATCGGTATTTTAACCTCAATGTTTACCGCTATTATCGGGACTCGCTGTATTGTGAACCTGTTATATGGTGGTAAACGCATTAAAAAATTGTCGATCTAAGGCTAGGAATTACTATGTTTCAGATTCTAAAAGCAGATAAAACGATCGACTTTATGCGTTGGTCTAAATTTGCGTTTTTATTCTCTCTGTTAATGATTGGTGCGTCTATTTTCACTTTATCAACCAAGTGGTTGAACTGGGGACTGGACTTCACCGGCGGGACTTTGATTGAAGTTGGGTTTGAACACCCAGCTAATCTTGAAGATATCCGCAGTGCTTTGGAAGCGAAAGGGTTTGGCGATGCGACGGTGCAGAATTTCGGTTCCGCGCGCGAAGTGATGGTTCGCCTTCGTCCACGAGCTGACATGGTTGGCGAGACGTTAGGCAATCAAATTCTTTCTGCTATTAAAGAGGGGACAGGAAAAAGTGTCGAGATGCGCCGCATTGAGTTCGTTGGCCCGAATGTGGGCGATGAATTAGCTGAAGCCGGGGGCTTAGCGATTTTGGCTTCGCTCATCTGTATTTTGCTTTATGTCTCCGTTCGTTTTGAATGGCGGCTCGCTGCGGGCGCGGTGATGTCACTGGCACACGATGTGATCATCACGCTTGGCATCTTCTCTATCATGCAAATTGAGGTTGATTTAACGATTGTTGCCGCTTTGCTGACCGTTGTCGGTTACTCGCTCAACGATACGATTGTGGTATTTGACCGTATCCGTGAAAACTTCCGTAAATTGCGTAAAGGTGATTCAGCCGAGATCATGAACAGCTCAATTACCCAAACCTTGAGCAGGACTTTGATTACATCGGGAACCACCTTGCTGGTGGTGATCGCACTCTTTGTGCAAGGTGGGGCGAACATACATGGTTTTGCCACCGCTTTACTGCTCGGTATCACCGTGGGTACTTATTCATCTATCTATGTTGCGTCAGCGTTGGCATTGAAATTAGGAATTACCCGTGAGCACCTACTTCCACCTCAAGTGGAAAAAGAGGGTGCGGAGTTCGACGAACTTCCTTAGCAGACTGAAAGTTTCTTAAATAGCCAAAGCCGCAGAATATTCTGCGGCTTTTTTCTAACCATCCCACCGCGGTCACTCTAAGTAGCAAAGTATAAAACGAAACTAAAAAAGCCTCGTATATTGCTATACGAGGCTTGAATCAATTTTGACGGTGTTGATGGTATTTAGTGCAACCTATTTAAGAATAGCGCTGTTGCCGTTATCACGAATGTGTTTCAGAATCGCTTTAACACCACGGGCACTTGAACCTACAATGTTGCCCGATTTCATGTATTCAGTACCGCCAGAGAAATCGGTAAGAATAACGCCTGCTTCACGAGCGATCAGCTCGCCAGCGGCTAAATTCCAAGGTCTTAAACCCAGTTCAAAGTAACCATCGACACGGTTTGAAGCTAGGTAACATAAATCAAGCGCAGGAGAACCAGTACGACGGAAATCAGCACATTCAACAAACAGTGCAGACATGATTTTCATGAAAGATTCGGCATGTTGCTTTTGTTTGTATGGGAAACCAGTAGCGAGAATAGTGCCTTGAAGATCTTTTAACTGTTTAACACGAAGGCGTGAGTTGTTTAATTGCGCACCAGCACCACGTTGAGCGGTAAACAGCTCATTGCGCATTGGGTCATAAACACAAGCAACTTCTGTTTTGCCTTTAATGCGAACCGCGATGGAAACGGCGAAGTGGGGTAAACCTTTGACGAAGTTTGTTGTGCCATCCAGTGGGTCGATGATCCATTGAACGTCCTTATCTTTACCGTCGATAAGCCCGTTTTCTTCAGCAACGATACTGTGTTCTGGGTAAGAACTTTTGATTGTATCGATGATCATAGTTTCTGCTTCTTTGTCTACGTTAGTAACAAAGTCATTAGTCCCTTTCTGAGTTGTTTCGATTTTCTCAGTATTTTCTAGTGATTTAGCAATATGGTTACCAGCTTTTCGCGCAGCGCGAATAGCAATGTTTAGCATTGGATGCATACAGTTTTCCCAACGGATGTTAAAGAACGAAAAAGCGGGCAGCAGTATAACAAAGTTTTATTAAAAAGGAAGTGGCTATTTTTTGCTCGGTTGTTCATGTGTAGCTAAAGGACCTGACCATTTTAGTCAGGTTTATGTTAGTATTCTGTCGTTTAAAATAGAGTGGCGTACAACGTAATGCTAGACAATGTAAAAATCATTTTAGTAGGGACATCTCATTCAGGAAATATTGGTTCTGCTGCCCGAGCGATGAAGGTCATGGGCCTAAGTAAAATGATTTTGGTTTCGCCTCAATGCGAGGTAGACGCCCAAGCGATCGCTCTAGCTGCTGGAGCAAGCGACATTGCTTTAAATGCGGAGGTCGTGGATACGCTAGAGCAGGCTGTCGCAGATTGTGGCCTGGTGGTTGGGTCAAGTGCACGCTCACGAACTTTAGAATGGCCAATGCTTGAACCACGTGAATGTGGTGAAAAATTGGCGCAAGAAGGGCAGCAATACCCGGTTGCTTTAGTGTTTGGCCGAGAAAAAACCGGGCTGACCAACGATGAACTGCAAAAATGCCATTTTCATGTGTGCATTCCGGCTAATCCTGAATACAGTTCGTTAAACCTTGCTATGGCCGTACAAACATTGAGTTATGAGGTGCGTGTTGCCTATCTAAATAATGAAAAAAAAGGTTATCAAGCCCAGCCAGAAGAAGCGTATCCTCTGCATCACGAATTAGAAATGTTCTATCAGCATCTTGAAAAGGTAATGATACAGACACAGTTTATTTCAAAGGAACAGCCGGGACAGATCATGAATAAACTCCGTCGGCTATTTTCTCGTTCGCGTCCAGAGTCTCAAGAAATCAATATATTACGTGGTGTGTTGACCTCAATTGAGAAGCATCGCAGCAATCAATAATTATCCAGATTAATAATGGGGTTAAATACCTGACTAAATTAGTCAAATAAATACTTGACCTATTTAGTCAGGTATGGAAAAATTCCAACCACATAATCAATGTGGATACGGTGATATGAGACTTACATCTAAAGGAAGATATGCGGTTACAGCCATGTTAGATGTGGCTCTGCATTCGCAACAAACCCCAGTGCCACTGGCGGATATTTCCGAACGGCAAGGCATTTCGCTCTCTTACCTTGAGCAGCTGTTTTCTAAACTGCGTAAAGCGGGGCTAGTTGCTAGTGTGCGTGGTCCAGGTGGTGGATACCGCCTAGGTGCAGATGCCTGCTCAATTTCGATTGGTACTGTGATTGCCGCTGTTGATGAATCAGTTGATGCAACAAAATGTAATGGAAGAGCCGACTGCCAAGGTGGTACTCGCTGCTTAACACATACGTTATGGCGAGATCTTAGCTCTCGCATTAGTGACTTTCTGAACAACATTACTCTTGGCGAGTTAATGATTGATAATGAAGTACTAGAAATTTCTGACCGCCAAGGCTTGGGCCTGACGGTGAACCACGGGTTAACCAATAAAAATACCAATACCGTGATTATCGGCTCGGTGCCCGTAGGTCTTAATGCCCGCTCATAGCGGCAATGTTTACATTGGAGTAGAAAATGAAACTGCCTATTTATTTTGACTATTCAGCTACCTGTCCAGTTGACCCTCGCGTGGCTGAAAAGATGGTTCAGTACATGACGATGGATGGTGTTTTTGGTAATCCAGCATCGCGATCGCACCGTTATGGCTGGCAGGCAGAAGAAGCCGTAGACACTGCGCGTGAGCAAATTGCTGAACTGCTTAATGCTGATCCTCGCGAAATCGTATTCACATCCGGTGCGACAGAGTCAGATAACCTCGCGATCAAAGGTGTGGCGCATTTCTATGCCAAGCAAGGTAAGCATATCATTACCTGTAAAACCGAGCATAAAGCGGTGCTTGATCCATGTCGTCAGCTTGAGCGTGAAGGTTATGAAGTGACCTATCTTGAGCCAGAATCGAATGGCTTGATTGATCTAAAAAAATTAGAAGCGGCAATGCGTGATGACACAATTTTGGTGTCGATCATGCACGTGAACAACGAAATTGGCGTAATTCAGGACATCATGGCGATCGGTGAGCTTTGCCGTGAACGCAAGATAATTTTCCACGTAGATGCAGCGCAATCTGCCGGTAAAATTCCCCTTGATGTTCAAGAAATGAAAGTGGATCTTATCTCCCTTTCTGCGCATAAAGCGTATGGACCTAAAGGGATTGGCGCATTATATGTTCGCCGTAAACCTCGTATCCGTCTTGAAGCGCAAATGCACGGTGGCGGCCATGAACGTGGTTTCCGTTCAGGCACATTACCAACGCACCAAATCGTAGGTATGGGTGAAGCATTCCGCATTGCCAAGCAAGACATGCAAAAAGATTTTGACCACGCAAAAGCATTGCGTGACCGTCTACTCGCTGGTGTACAAGACATGGAAGCCGTGAGTGTGAATGGCGATTTAGATCAGCGTGTTCCGCACAACCTGAATATTAGTTTTGCCTTTGTTGAAGGCGAATCGCTACTGATGTCTTTAAAAGACTTAGCGGTATCATCAGGTAGTGCTTGTACGTCGGCCAGCTTAGAGCCGTCATATGTACTGCGTGCGCTTGGTTTGAACGATGAAATGGCACACAGCTCGATTCGTTTCTCATTTGGCCGTTTTACGACCGAAGAAGAAGTGGACTACGCCGTTGAACAAATCCGCGTAGCCGTAAGCAAATTACGTGACATGTCTCCTCTATGGGATATGTATCAAGAGGGTGTGGATTTAAACACCGTTGAATGGGCACATCACTAGTCCTTTAAAAGGCACTGGTTTATTCCCAAGGAAATAGAGGATTAGAGGTAACTATCATGGCATACAGCGAAAAAGTAATTGATCACTATGAAAACCCACGTAATGTTGGCTCTTTTGATAAAGAAGATCCAACCATTGGTAGTGGTATGGTTGGCGCTCCAGCTTGTGGCGACGTAATGAAGCTACAAATTAAAGTGACGCCAGAAGGCATCATTGAAGATGCAAAATTTAAAACCTACGGTTGTGGTAGCGCGATTGCTTCGAGCTCACTGGTTACTGAATGGGTGAAAGGCAAGAGCATTGACGAAGCGGCAGCCATTAAGAACTCTGAAATCGCGGAAGAGCTAGAGCTTCCACCAGTGAAAGTTCACTGTTCGATTTTGGCGGAAGATGCGATCAAAGCTGCCGTTGCCGATTATAAAAAGAAACACCAACAATAATATTAAGGGAGTGAATGATGGTTCACTCCCATAAGTTCAAACTAAGAATCTAAGGTTGTAGTATGGCCATTACCTTAACTGAAACAGCAGCGCATCGCGTTCGAGCATTCCTAGATAACCGAGGCAAAGGCGTAGGTTTACGTCTTGGAGTGAAAACAACAGGCTGCTCGGGTATGGCTTACGTGCTTGAATTCGTTGATGACGTTAACGAAGAAGACGAAGTGTTTGAAGATCATGGTGTCAAAGTGATTATCGATTCGAAAAGCCTCGTCTACCTTGATGGCACACAGCTTGACTATGTCAAAGAAGGTCTAAACGAAGGTTTTGAGTTCAACAACCCGAATGCAAAAAGCGAATGTGGTTGTGGTGAAAGCTTCAACGTGTAACGGATTGGCTTTCGGCGTGACTAGGCTCACTTGAGCCTAGTGTCGAGCACTAGGAGCAATGTGTTAATGAACTATTTTGAATTATTTGGGCTACCAAGTCAGTTTGCACTGGATGGTAGCCTTCTTTCTTCTCAGTTTCGTGCGCTGCAAAAACGGTTTCATCCCGACAATTTTGCCACTGCGTCTGAGCGAGATCGCCTGCTTGCTGTGCAAAACGCCTCACAAATCAATGATGCTTATCAAACATTAAAATCGCCGATCAGTCGCGCAGAATACTTGTTGCTTGAACAAGGCATAGAGTTACGCGCAGAACACCAAACCATGCAAGATCCGCTGTTTTTAATGGAGCAGATGGAGCTGCGAGAAGAGCTTGAAGCCATCGCCTCACAGCCTGATGTTGAAAGTGCGTTATTCGATTTTGAAAACAGAGTTAGCAAGATGTATAAACAGCATCTTACCTTGGTTGAGCAACAACTTAATCAGGCTCAATGGAACCTTGCGGCTGATACGGTTCGCAAGCTTAAATTTATTGCCAAGCTCAAAAATGAAATAGAAAGAGTCGAAGAACAGTTACTCGGCTAGTTCGATAATAAGGACCAACCCATGGCATTACTTCAAATTGCAGAACCCGGTCAAAGCTCTGCGCCGCATCAGCATAAACTCGCAGCGGGTATCGACTTGGGGACAACCAACTCATTAGTCGCATCGGTTCGAAGCGGTAATGCGACGACGCTTGCTGATGAACAAGGACGCTCGATCCTCCCTTCGGTGGTCCACTATTCGGCTCAAGAGCGTTGCGTAGGCTTTGATGCCAGAGCACACGCGCAAGTTGATCCTGCCAATACCATCATTTCTGTGAAGCGTTTGATCGGCCGTTCACTGGCTGACATTCAGGCGCGTTATTCCACATTGCCTTATCGCTTCAAAGCCAGTGACAACGGTTTGCCTATTTTGCAAACGGCGCAAGGTGATAAGAACCCGATTCAAGTTTCCGCCGATATTCTTCAATCTCTTGCTCAGCGTGCCGAAGCGTCGTTAGGTGGTGAATTAGCGGGCGTGGTGATTACCGTACCTGCTTATTTTGATGATGCGCAACGCGTGGGCACCAAAGATGCCGCTCAACTTGCCGGCTTGCACGTACTGCGTTTACTCAATGAACCTACCGCAGCAGCGATTGCCTATGGCTTAGACTCAGCGCAAGAAGGTGTGATTGCGGTTTATGATTTAGGTGGCGGTACGTTTGATATCTCTATCTTACGTCTGTCGAAAGGCGTGTTTGAGGTACTCGCGACTGGTGGCGATTCCGCGCTCGGTGGTGATGATTTTGACCATTTGATTGCTGACCATTTTTTGAGCCAAATCAGCTTGGCTGAACCGCTCACTGCTGAGCAGCAACGAGCATTGCTTGATGCGGCCACCGAAGCGAAAATTGCCTTATCTGATACTGATAGTATCGAGGTTTCTGTGCTGGGTTGGCAAGGGCGTTTAACTCGCGATGAGTTTAACCAACTCATCACGCCACTAGTAAAAAGAACCTTACTATCGTGTCGTCGAGCACTCAAAGATGCCGAGATTACTGCAGATGAAGTGTTGGAAGTGGTGATGGTCGGCGGTTCAACTCGTACGCCACTGGTTCGAGATTTAGTTGGTGAATTTTTTGGTCGCACACCACTAACTAGCATCAACCCTGATGAAGTTGTCGCGATTGGTGCAGCAATTCAAGCCGACATTTTGGTGGGTAATAAACCCGATTCAGAAATGTTACTGCTGGATGTAATTCCCCTGTCGCTGGGTATTGAAACCATGGGTGGCTTAGTGGAAAAAATCATCCCACGTAACACCACCATTCCTGTTGCGAAAGCTCAAGAATTCACCACCTTCAAAGATGGTCAAACAGCCATGAGCATCCATACGGTGCAGGGCGAACGTGAGATGGTAGACGATTGCCGCTCATTGGCTCGTTTTTCACTAAAAGGTATTCCACCAATGACGGCGGGTGCCGCGCATATCCGCGTAACTTATCAAGTTGATGCCGATGGCTTACTCTCCGTGACAGCGATGGAAAAAAGTACGGGAGTTCAGGCGGAAATTCAAGTTAAGCCCTCGTATGGACTGAGTGATAATGAAGTAGCAAATATGCTGCGAGATTCGATGACGTTTGCCAAACAAGATATGCAGACTCGCGCTCTGGCAGAGCAACGTGTAGAAGCGGATCGTGTTATCGAAGGTTTGATCTCTGCCTTACAGGCCGATGGTGATGAATTGTTATCTGAGTCAGAAAAGCAGATCCTTCTGAATGCAATAGAAGATTTAATTGTGCTGCGTAATGGTGATAGCGCCGATGCCATCGAGCAAGGAATTAAAGAGACAGACAAAGCCAGCCAAGATTTTGCTTCACGCCGTATGGATAAATCCATTCGCAGTGCACTTGCTGGTCAATCGGTAGATGATATTTAAAGAGAAAAATTATGCCTAAGATTATTGTGTTACCTCACCAAGAGCTTTGTCCTGAAGGTGCCGTTCTGGAAGCGCAAGCAGGAGAAACCGTACTGGATGTGGCGCTGAAAAATGGTATCGCTATTGAACATGCGTGTGAAAAATCCTGCGCATGCACGACTTGCCATATTATCGTTCGCGAAGGGTTTGACTCACTTGATGAGAGTGATGAGTTGGAAGATGACATGCTTGATAAAGCGTGGGGTCTTGAACCTGAATCTCGCCTTGGCTGCCAAGCTAGAGTCGCTAACGAAGATTTAGTGGTTGAAATTCCAAAGTACACACTCAATCTGGCTTCTGAAGATCATTAATCCTATTGAGCGTATTAACGCCCGTTCACTGTTTGTAAAAGGAAAGCAAAATGAAATGGACCGATTCTCGTGACATTGCGATCGAGCTTTGTGAGCAATACCCAGACGTAGATCCTAAAAATGTACGTTTTACGGATCTACACCAGTGGGTGATGGAACTGGAAGAGTTTGATGATGAGCCAAACCGTTCCAACGAAAAAATTCTCGAAGCGATTATTCTATGTTGGATGGAAGAGATCGACTAAGACTATTGCTAACATGATGGTTATTCAGTAAAACATCACAGAGTTAACAATTTTAACTAAAAATAGCGGACCGAATGGTCCGTTTTTTTATCAAGTTGACATTTTGACCCTACAAAATGCTAACATCCCTTGGTTATTTAATCGTAATGGCACAGGTGAGGCCATATTCAGGCAAGGAGAAACCATGTCTACAAAGATGTCCGTATTTATCAGCCAACAAGCTGCCCAGCCTCAGTGGGGAGAAAAGGCGATTGTTTCGTTTTCAGAAAATGGTGCCACAATTCATGCTATTGAGAGTGAGCATGAACTCAGCGCGGTTCAGCGCGCGGCACGTAAGCTTGATGGGCAAGCTATCAGAGCTATCAGCCTACAAGGTGACGGTTGGCACTTAGAAAATATTTGGGCTTTCTACCAAGGTTATCGTGAAGCGAAAAAACTCAACACACTAGAATGGCAACCGCTGAGTGAGTCAGATCAAGCCGAGTTAGAATATCGTATTAAAGCGACGGAATGGACGCGCGATATCATCAATAAAAGCGCCGAAGAAGTCGCTCCGCGTCAGTTAGCGACCATGGCGGCTGAGTTCATCAAATCGCTAGCCCCTGAGCATGTCAGCTACCGCATTGTCAAAGATAAAGATCTACTCACCGAAGGTTGGGAAGGTATTTATGCGGTTGGTCGCGGCTCCGAGCGCACATCAGCTATGCTGCAACTCGATTACAATCCGACAGGAAAAGAGAGTGCTCCTGTTTTTGCTTGCTTAATTGGTAAAGGCATTACTTTTGATTCTGGTGGTTACAGTTTAAAAACGTCCAACTTTATGTCGGCGATGAAAGCTGATATGGGGGGCGCTGCAACGATCACCGGTGGTCTTGGTTTGGCTATCATGCGTGGTTTTAATAAACGTGTGAAACTCATTTTGTGTTGTGCAGAAAATATGGTTTCCGGACGCGCCTTGAAACTGGGTGATATCATCACTTATAAAAACGGCACCACAGTTGAAATAATGAACACCGATGCAGAAGGCCGCCTAGTGTTGGCCGATGGCTTGATTTATGCCAACGAGCAAAAACCACAGCTTATTATTGATTGCGCGACATTAACGGGTGCCGCCAAAAATGCACTCGGCAATGATTACCATGCACTGCTGAGCTTTGATGAGAGCTTATCACAGCAGGCATTGGTGGCAGCTCACCAAGAGAAAGAAGGCTTATGGCCTCTGCCTTTGGCTGAGTTTCATCGCTCTATGTTACCTTCAAGCTTTGCGGATCTCTCTAACATCAGCTCAGGTGATTATTCACCGGGAGCAAGTACCGCAGCGGCCTTCCTCTCTTACTTTGTTGAAGATTACAAAAAAGGGTGGCTGCACTTTGATTGCGCTGGTACTTACCGCAAATCAGCAAGCGATAAATGGGCCGCAGGTGCAACGGCAATGGGGGTGCGTACATTAGCACGCATTTTGACCGACCAAGCTCAATAATGAAAAACCGCTCAACTCTCTGTTTTGGGCGGTTCACTATAACTAAAAAAACAAAAGAAAAAGGATAACCTTATGGCTCTAGAAAGAACATTTTCTATCATTAAACCCGATGCGGTAGAACGTAACTTGATTGGTGAAATCTATCACCGTATCGAAAAATCAGGTTTGCGTATTATCGCTGCGAAAATGGTACATTTGAACGAAGAGCAAGCGAGCGGCTTTTATGCTGAGCATGAAGGCAAAGCGTTTTTTCCAGCACTAAAAGAATTTATGACCTCAGGGCCGATCATGGCTCAAGTGCTTGAAGGTGAAGATGCTATTGCTCGTTACCGCGAATTAATGGGTAAAACTAACCCAGAAGAAGCGGCATGTGGAACCATTCGTGCTGATTACGCATTAAGCATGCGCCATAACTCAGTTCATGGCAGTGATAGTCCTGAATCGGCGGCACGTGAAATCGCTTTTTTCTTCCCAGAATCAGAGATTTTCTCTCGTTAATCTTGGCGTTTTTTATCCCAAATTATTTCGATTAAGGCCTCACGTTGTGAGGCTTTTTTATACTCGTATGATTGGGAGCTGCAGAGTAAAAACAATCCGCCAAGCATTGAATGACTTAGTAATTGAAGGGTTGTACAACCCTTGTTGTTACTGCATAAAGGCTGTACAATTCGCGCCCTTATTTATTGTTTCCGTCGTTGAGAGGCCACATGACTATTGAAAAAGTCAATCTGCTTGATTTTGATCGCCAAGGTCTGCGTAAATTTTTTGCTGAAGAGCTCAGTGAAAAAGCGTTCCGCGCTGATCAGGTCATGAAGTGGATCTACCATTTTGGTTGTGATGACTTCGAACAAATGACCAATATCAACAAGAAACTGCGTGAGCAACTGCAACAACGCTGTGAAATTCGCGCGCCGATCGTTTCACAAGCACAACATTCATCTGATGGTACGATTAAGTGGGCGATGCGTGTAGGAGATCAAGATGTTGAGACGGTTTACATCCCAGAGGAAGACCGAGCGACTTTGTGCGTCTCT
This sequence comes from Vibrio sp. V03_P4A6T147, assembly GCF_002241085.1. Taxonomy (NCBI): domain Bacteria; kingdom Pseudomonadati; phylum Pseudomonadota; class Gammaproteobacteria; order Vibrionales; family Vibrionaceae; genus Vibrio; species Vibrio sp. V03_P4A6T147. Next base: position 6,397 of record NZ_NDIO01000078.1, on the reverse strand, counting down.
TCCCAAGTTGGCTGTGCTCTGGAATGCAAATTCTGTTCAACGGCTCAGCAAGGTTTTAACCGTAACCTCAAAGTGTCTGAAATTATCGGGCAAGTTTGGCGCGCAGCGAGAGAAATTGGCCTTGAGAAAGAGACGGGTCGTCGTCCGATTACTAACGTAGTAATGATGGGGATGGGCGAGCCTTTGCTCAACATGAAAAACTTGATCCCAGCGTTAGAGATCATGCTGGATGATTTAGGTTTTGGCTTGTCAAAACGTCGTGTCACCGTGTCCACTTCGGGCGTGGTTTCTGGTCTTGATCAAATGACAGGGCAAATCGATGTTGCATTAGCGATTTCATTGCATGCACCCAATGACAAATTACGCAGTGAAATTATGCCGATCAATGATCGCTGGGATATTCAAGATTTCTTAGCCTCAGTGCGTCGTTATATCGCCACTTCAAATGCAAACCGTGGCAAGGTTACGGTGGAATATGTGTTGCTGGATCATGTCAATGACGATATGGACCACGCGCACGAATTGGCTAAGTTGATGAAAGGCACGCCGTGCAAAATTAACCTGATCCCATTTAACCCTTATCCCGGTTCACCTTATAAAAAACCGAGTAATTCACGTATTGACCGTTTTCAAAAAACACTGATGCAGTATGAACACACAGTGACGGTGCGTAAAACTCGTGGTGATGATATTGATGCCGCTTGTGGGCAGCTAGTAGGTGATGTGATTGATAGAACCAAACGGACCAAAATGAAACAAATGGGTGGCGATGTCATTCCTGTCAAATCGGTCTAAATCGGATGATAAAGCAAAGCCAGAGATTCCTCTGGCTTTGTGCATTTTTACCATTTGAAATAATTTTCCGCGATTTTGACGTCAATTTTATGAAAAATATTGACCTAGCTGTAATTTCTTTCCTAAAGCCATGTTGTTTAACGTCAAATATCCATTAGAATTGCTAACTGACGTAATGTTAAATTTGAACTGTCGCCTGCATCAATGAATGCAAATTTTTCACCGTGTTGGAATGCACCATTTTATTACTACGAACTAATAACAATAAAAGTGATGACGGTGCCATTCGAGCCATAACATAATGAGATGTACAAAACGGATGACTACTGAACAAGAACAGATTATTGCAGATGTAAAAACAGACACGGTGCAACCCGGCACTTTATTAAAGGCAAAGCGTGAAGCGTTGGGATTAACGCAAAAGCAAGTTGCCGATAGGTTGCGGTTACGTCTCTCTATCATTCAGAGTTTAGAAGAGAATAACTTCGCCTCGGACCAAGTGGCGACATTTACTCGCGGTTATTTACGTTCCTATGCGAAGGCCGTCGGGATCAAAGAGTCAGTTATTTTAGCTTCCTTTGATGATTGCTATCCTACGGTTGTCGCTGAACAACCGATGCAAAGTTTTTCGAAGAAAACCAAGCGAGAGAAACACGATAGCCGTATTATGACGCTGACGTGGGGTATTTTTGCCATCATTATTGGTATTTCCTCATTATGGTGGTGGCAAAACCAAGAACAAGAGAATGTTGTGATTGAGAGTTCACCATCAATCTCGTCGACATCGGTTGAGCGTTTGCGAGATGAGGATTTCACGACCGTTCCTGAATTAGTGCCTACGGTTGACGAATCTCAAGTAGAAGCAGAAGCGGTGGATATCCCTGTAGAAATCAACACTCAGGCTGCAGAACTTATCCCTTCACCTGAAGATGATACAGCCGAAGCCGACCTGAGTGCGAGCGACGATCCTGTATTGGAGAAGACGCCACCGCAGGATGCAACGAATCCATACGCTCCTCTAACACTCACATTCAGCGCAGATTGTTGGATTCAGGTGAAAGATGCAGCAGGCAAAACCCTTTCCACTGGGATTAAAAAATCAGGGCAAACCGTAACCTTGCAAGGTGAAGCTCCGTTTCAAATCATTCTTGGCGCGCCTGAAAGCGTTTCAATGACATTTGCAAGTGAACCTGTAGACCTTTCTGGGTATACTTCCGGTAAAGTCGCTCGATTCACCTTACCTTAGAAAATACTATGCAACACGAATCTCCAATTAAGCGTCGTTCATCGACGCGTATTTATGTCGGTAATGTGCCCATCGGTGATGGTGCTCCTATTGCTGTTCAATCTATGACCAACACGCGCACTACCGATGTTGCGGCAACGGTCGCCCAAATTAAAGCGTTAGAAAAAGTCGGGGCTGATATCGTACGAGTTTCTGTACCGACAATGGACGCGGCAGAAGCGTTCAAGTTGATCAAGCAGCAAGTATCCATCCCGCTGGTGGCTGACATCCATTTTGATTACCGTATTGCGTTGAAAGTCGCCGAATATGGCGTTGATTGCTTGCGTATCAACCCTGGTAACATTGGCAACGAAGAACGTATTCGCGCCGTGGTCGATTGCGCACGTGACAAGAACATACCCATTCGGATTGGCGTGAATGGTGGGTCGCTCGAAAAAGAGATCCAAATGAAATATGGTGAGCCAACACCGGCCGCTTTAGTCGAGTCAGCGATGCGTCATGTCGATATTCTTGAAAGACTCAACTTTGATCAATTCAAAGTCAGCGTTAAAGCATCGGATGTTTTTCTCGCCGTTGATTCCTACCGTCTACTGGCTAAACAGATTGCCCAACCTCTGCATCTTGGTATTACGGAAGCAGGAGGCGCAAGAGCCGGTGCAGTTAAATCGGCAGTGGGCTTAGGTATGCTGCTTGCCGAAGGCATCGGCGATACGCTGCGTATTTCACTGGCTGCGGATCCGATCGAAGAGATCAAAGTCGGCTTTGATATTCTTAAATCGCTGCGTATTCGCTCGCGAGGCATTAACTTCATCGCTTGTCCAAGCTGTTCACGTCAAGAGTTTGATGTGATCGCCACAGTCAATGCGTTAGAGCAACGTTTGGAAGATATTTTGACACCTATGGATGTCTCGATCATCGGTTGCGTGGTTAATGGCCCAGGTGAAGCTGAAGCTTCTCATCTTGGTTTGGCTGGCAGCAACAAGAAAAGTGCATTCTACGAAGACGGCGTCCGCCAGAAAGAGCGTTTTGATAACGATGATCTGGTCAGCCAACTCGAAGCGAAAATTCGCGCGAAGGCCTCTATTCTCGATGAGAAGAACCGAATCAACGTGACTCAAATCGAACAAAATTAATCTCAACGACCTTACGGTAAGTATTGTGGCAAAAACAATTCAAGCAATTCGAGGCATGAACGACTGCCTCCCAACTCAGTCTCCACTTTGGCAAAAAGTGGAAGGCACAGTGAAAAACGTGATTAGTGCATATGGCTACAATGAAGTACGTATGCCTATCGTTGAGATGACACATCTATTTAGCCGTGCGATCGGTGAAGTGACCGATGTGGTTGAAAAAGAGATGTATTCTTTTGAAGATCGCAATGGTGACAGTTTATCGCTTCGCCCAGAGGGTACCGCAGGTTGTGTCCGTTCTGGTATCGAAAATGGTTTGCTCTACAACCAAGAGCAACGTTTATGGTACATGGGGCCGATGTTCCGTCATGAACGTCCGCAAAAAGGGCGCTACCGTCAATTCCACCAATGTGGGGTTGAAGTGTTTGGCCTGGATGGTCCTGATGTTGATGCCGAGCTGATTATGATGACCGCGCGTTTGTGGCGTGAATTGGGCATCGACAAACATGTTCGTTTGGAACTGAACTCAATTGGTTCTCTTGAAGCGCGTGCCAATTACCGCACCGCTTTGATTGACTATTTAGAGCAGCATCAAGAGGTGTTGGATGAAGATGCCAAACGTCGCATGTACACCAACCCACTGCGTGTACTCGATACTAAAAATCCAGATATTCAAGCGATTTTAGGTGACGCACCCAAATTGTCTGAGTATCTAGATGAAGAATCCAAGCAACATTTTGCAGGCTTATGTGAACTTCTTACCGCTGCGGGTATCGAATACCAAGTTAACGAGAGCTTGGTGCGCGGCCTAGACTACTACAACCGCACCGTATTTGAGTGGATCACCGAAAGCTTAGGTGCTCAGGGTACGGTTTGTGGCGGTGGACGTTATGATGGCTTGGTAGAACAACTGGGTGGCAAAGCGACACCGGCAGTGGGTTTTGCCATGGGGTTAGAGCGCTTAGTGCTGATGATGGAAACACTGGAACTGACCGACGTGCGTCGCAGTGTCGATGTGTACATGGTCAGTGCGGGTGAAGGCACTATGATGGCAGCAATGAAACTTGCTGAGCAGTTGCGTGAACAGGTTCCGGGGCTGCGTGTTATGAACCATTTTGGTGGTGGTAACTTCAAAAAACAATTTAAACGTGCTGATAAAGTGGGCGCTGCGGTGGCTTTGGTATTAGGCGAAGATGAAGTCGCAGAAAGCACAGTAGTTCTCAAAGATCTTATCGGTGGTGAACAAATTACGATTTCTCAAACTGAAGTCGCGAGCAAACTGACGCATCTTGTGTAAGCAAGCGCATTTGAGACATCTATTAAAGAGGACAGGAAGTGGAACTCTACGATACTGAAGAACAACAAGTTGAAGCGATAAAAGATTGGTGGAAAGAGAACGGTAAAGCCGTGATCTTTGGTGCTGTAATTGGCCTTGGTGGCTTGTTTGGTTGGCGTTACTACCAAGATAGCGTTATTGCTGCGCAAGAAGCCGCTTCTGAAAGTTATAGCAAAGCGGTAACTCAGTTAGCTGCAAAAGGCGCAGAAGCAGAGATGGTTGTTGAGAGCTTTATTGATAGTAATAAAGGTACAGAATATGCCGTCTTAGCCGCACTACAACTTGCAAAAGTTCAAGTAGAAGCGGGTCAAATTGATGAAGCTTTAGCACAGCTTGAATGGGCAAAAGCAAACACCAAAGATGATGCTATTCTACCGTTAGCGACCTATCGCGTGGCCCGTATTAAAGCGGAACAAGGCCAGTTTGATGCCGCCTTAGCTGATCTTACGACCATCACAGAGAAAGGGTGGGCGGGACGCATTGCGGAACTGCGTGGTGATATCTCATTGCGTAAAGGCGACACGGACGCGGCTTATGCGGCATACACGGAAGCACAACAAGCTGACGATGCAAGCCAAACGCTACAGATGAAACTGGACGATCTTGCCAAATAAGGGCACAAGTTGATGAAAAAGTTGTTCAACAAAGTGCTCGTTTCTGCCGTTGTGCTTGGAGCACTTGCAGGGTGTGCTAGCGAAGAAGACACCATTATCATGGCTCCTGTGCCAATGGTAACCAGTGAATTTACGCCTACAACTCAGTGGAGCACATCGATTGGTGATGGCGTAGGGCATTACTTCTCAAAGTTATCTCCAGAATACGCTTACGACAAAGTGTTTATTGCTAGTCGTGATGGTTTGGTGAAAGCCTTGAACCCTAAAACGGGTAAAGAGCTGTGGAAAACCGATCTTGGACAAGATGGCACTATGCGTTTATCCGGCGGTATAGCGGCGGCCTATAGCCAAATTTACATTGGTAGTGAAAACGGTTTAGTCACTGCGCTTAATGAAGCTACGGGTGAGCTTGTATGGCAAGTTAAAGTCGACGGTGAAGTGCTAGCAGCTCCGGCTGCAGATGCGAATATGATCATTGTTAATACCAGTCGTGGCACTTTGGTGAGTTTAGACCAAGCGACGGGTGAGCAAAAATGGACCATCAGTACTGAAGTTCCTAATTTAACGTTGAGAGGCGACAGCAAACCTGTTGCGGTATCGGGCGGTGTTTTTTGGGGAACCTCAGGTGGCCGTCTTGCTGCCGCTATCGTTGAGCGTGGTCAGTTGATTTGGCAACAACCGATTGGCATGCCTAAAGGTGCCACTGAAATTGACCGCCTAGTCGATGTTGATGCCTCACCTATCGTGATTGGCGGCATGCTGTATGCGGTTGGTTTTAATGGCCAGTTGATCGCCATTGATCTGCGTTCGGGCAAACCAGCTTGGAAGCGGAATTACTCTTCAGCAACAGACATGGTTAGCGATGGTGGCCGATTATTTGTGGTGACCGACAAAGATCATGTGGTGGCTGTGGATACAAGAAGCGGTACCGAACTTTGGAGCAACAAACAGCTTGAACACCGTTTGCTAACTGCACCAGCGATTATCAATGGCTACCTTGTGCTAGGTGACAGTGAAGGGTATCTACATTGGATTGATCGCAGCAGTGGTGAATTCGTTGCCCAACAGTTGGTTGATAAGAGCGGTTTTGCGGTGAGTCCTCTCGCTGTCGATGATGGTTATGTCAGCATGACCCGTAATGGCAATGTAAAGAAACTGACGATTAAAAAATAAATCGTGATATAATTCACATTCGGCTCCTGGCTGGTAACAGTTAGGGGCCGTTTTATTGAATAAATAGATGTGGTTATAGGTAAAAATTTAATGCTTGCTAGCA
>NZ_NDIO01000270.1:0-7977 GCF_002241085.1 Vibrio sp. V03_P4A6T147 | reverse complement strand
GACTATATGTGGCCCAAACCAGGTTCTAGCGTCGATGTGGGTAAAATCTCTTATGTAAAATTATTTAAACCTTGGGGTTGGATCCTCGGTTCTGGAGTCTACATCGACGATGTCAATGCGTTGATTTGGCAACGCCTACAATCGATATTGCTCATTCTTAGCCTCGTTATTATTGTGATGCTGATTCTTTCAGTAGTGATAGGAAATAGCATCACTAAACCGTGTGAAGAAACCAAACAGGCACTCGAAGAAATCGCCAAAGGCGACGGTGATTTAACCAAACAGCTCTCGGTGCAAGGTAGTGATGAGCTGTCACACATAGCGCAAGCCTTCAATGAGTTCACAGAGAAGATTCGTCATACCATTACCAATATCACACCGATCACCGACAATGTTAACCACTCGGCAAATGAGCTTACTCAACTCTCACAACATGCCTCAATCAAAGCCTTAGAGCAGCAGCAATCCGTCGATACAGTCGCATCAGCGATGAACGAACTGCATGCGAGCAATCAAGAAGTGGCTAATGCGGCAAGTAGTGCCGCGAAAGCCGCGCATACGGCCAGCAGCAAAGGCAAAGAAGGCAGCTCGGTGATTGGCAAAGCTTCTGATTTTATGGACTCCTTGTCTGCACTACTGACCACCACTGACACTACCACTAAAAACCTCGCGAAAGAGACGCAAGATGTCGGAGCGATACTGGCGGTCATCCAAGGGATAGCCGAACAAACCAACTTATTGGCCCTGAATGCGGCGATTGAAGCAGCGCGTGCTGGTGAACAAGGGAGAGGCTTTGCGGTCGTCGCGGATGAAGTACGGGCGCTGGCAACGCGTACTCAAACCAGTACCAACGAGATAGAGCAGATAATCAATAGATTACAGGCTCGCGCAAAAGAGCTGGGAGAATTTATGGCTCAAACGCAGCAACAATCAACCGCCACACAGCAACAAGCCGTTTTAGCGCAGCAAGTGCTCAATGAGATCGACGAGCAAGTAAAACAGATTCTCTCACTCAATGAACATATTGCTGAGGCAAGCGCCCAGCAAACCACCGCTACAGAAGAGATTAATCGCAATCTGACTCATATTGCCGAGCACAGCTCCCAAGCTGCAGCCCAAGCCGATCAAGTGTCGACAGCCAGTCAATATCTCTCAGACAGTGGCCAACAACTGAAACAGAGCATTAGCCATTTTAAAGTGTGAGCAACTCACGCCTTATCGGCTGATGAGATCACTCCAATGCCGCTAAAATTGAGCAGTGGCTGGCGTTGTCGTCTATATGACCGCAGCACGCATCGTTGATTTTTTTTAGCGCTTGACGAATCGCCGTTAACTCGGCGATTTTTTGATCAATCACCACCAGCTTAGCGCTGGTGATCGATTTCACTTCTGCACAGCTGTGTTCGGTCGCTTCCAGCTTTATTTCCAATAACTCTTTGATCTCATCCAAACTGAGCCCTAGCTCTTTGGCTTTGAGAATAAAACTCACCTGCTGCTGATTTTTTTGATTATATAAACGATAACCAGACTCACTGCGCCCCGCCGGTTTTATTAGCGCATTTTTTTCATAAAAACGCAGCGTATCGGTTGAAACTTTACAGCGTTTGGCGAGCTCTCCAATTTGAAACATCTCATTCTCCTTTAACGTTTTTATTACGTTTAATACCCAATATCGCCGTTTTTATAAAAAATTTTGCGATGCCAAACGATTGCGCGAGCTTTTTGATGATTGTTTGGTTAGAATGTGCGCCATCAAATTTCCTATTAACTCCATGATTTGAGGAAGACCGAAGCATGAATAACGCTCGTCCTATTCACCGCGCATTGATCAGCGTATCAGACAAAACCGGCATTGTTGAGTTCGCTCAAGCTCTCGCGAAGCGCGGTGTCGATATTCTTTCTACTGGTGGCACCGCTCGCTTATTAGCAGACCAAGGTATTGCTGTTACAGAAGTTTCTGACTACACCGGTTTTCCTGAGATGATGGACGGTCGCGTAAAAACATTGCACCCGAAAGTACACGGTGGCGTGCTGGGCCGCCGCGGTCAAGATGACGACATCATGCAACAACACGGTATTAAGCCGATTGATATGGTGGTCGTCAACCTTTACCCGTTTGCCGAAACCGTTGCTAAAGCAGGTTGTACCCTAGCTGATGCGGTAGAAAATATCGACATTGGTGGGCCAACTATGGTGCGTTCTGCGGCGAAAAACCACAAAGATGTGACCATAGTGGTGAATGCATATGACTACGACCGTGTCATTGCCGAGATGGATGCGAACGACAATTCGCTAACACTCGAAACACGTTTTGACCTTGCGATTGCCGCTTTTGAACACACCGCTGCTTACGATGGCATGATCGCCAACTACTTCGGCACTATGGTTCCATCCTATGGAGCCTCTTTACTTGATGAAGAAGGAAAGAAGGGTGATGAAGAGAGCAAATTCCCGCGCACCTTCAACCAACAATTCCTGAAAAAACAAGACATGCGTTACGGTGAGAACAGTCACCAAGCGGCCGCTTTCTACGTGGAAGCCAACCCAGAGGAAGCGTCAGTCTCTACTGCACGCCAACTCCAAGGTAAAGCGCTCTCTTACAACAACATCGCCGATACCGACGCCGCCCTTGAGTGTGTGAAAGAGTTCTCTGAGCCAGCGTGTGTGATTGTCAAACACGCCAACCCATGTGGCGTTGCCTTGGGCAGCGATATTCTTCAAGCCTACAACCGTGCTTACCAAACCGACCCTACTTCTGCCTTTGGTGGCATCATCGCTTTTAACCGCGAGCTAGACGCACAAACCGCAGCGGCGATTGTTGAGCGCCAGTTTGTTGAAGTGATCATCGCACCAACTGTTTCAGCGGAAGCGATTGAAGTGGTTGCGGCGAAGAAAAATGTGCGCCTGCTTGAGTGCGGTGAGTGGTCAGCGAAAACCACCGGTTTTGACGTGAAACGCGTCAATGGTGGCTTGCTGGTGCAAGATCGCGATCAAGGCATGGTTAGCCTTGATGATCTCAAAATCGTAACCAAGCGCCAGCCGAGTGAAGAAGAGATCAAAGATGCTCTTTTCTGCTGGAAAGTAGCTAAATACGTCAAATCAAACGCGATTGTTTACTCAAAAGGTGACATGACTGTTGGCGTGGGCGCAGGCCAAATGAGCCGCGTTTATTCAGCCAAAATTGCGGGCATTAAAGCGGCTGATGAAGGTTTGCAAGTAGAAGGATGTGTGATGGCTTCTGATGCCTTCTTCCCGTTCCGTGACGGCATTGATGCTGCGGCGCAAGCGGGCATCAAGTGTGTGATTCAACCAGGCGGTTCGATGCGCGATGACGAAGTGATTGCCGCCGCCGATGAACACGGCATGGCGATGATCTTTACTGGTATGCGTCACTTCCGTCACTAAAAACCTTACCCCACCCTAGCCCTCCCCTAGAAGGGGAGGGAATAGAAACCAAGTGACCTTGCTTCCCTTTTAGGGGAGGGAGAATAGAACGAGGTGACCTTACCTAACTTTTAGGAAGAGGTATTGCTCTCCAAGTTCCTTCCCTTCAAGGGGAGATATTGTCATCTAAGTTCCTCCCCCTTTAAGGGGGAGGTTAGGAGGGGGTAAATGGCAACAAACAAACTCTATACGTTAAAGGATACTCATAGATGAACATTCTGATTATAGGTGCTGGCGGTCGTGAGCACGCTCTGGGTTGGAAAGTCGCTCAAAACCCAAATGTTAAAACTGTCTTTGTTGCTCCGGGTAATGCGGGCACAGCGCTTGAGCCTAAACTTGAGAACGTCAACATTGCAGTGGAAGACATTGCTGGTTTGGTCGCTTTTGCTCAAGAAAAACGTATTGAACTGACCATTGTTGGCCCAGAAACACCCTTAGTGCTTGGCGTGGTGGATGCTTTCCGTAAGGCGGATTTACCCATCTTTGGCCCGACTCAAGCGGCAGCGCAGCTCGAAGGATCTAAAGCGTTCACCAAAGATTTCTTAGCTCGTCATCATATTCCTACTGGGGCTTACGCTAATTTCACAGAAATTGAACCTGCTTTGGCATACGTCCGCCAGCAAGGCGCGCCGATTGTGGTCAAAGCCGATGGCCTTGCCGCTGGCAAAGGGGTCATTGTGGCGATGACGCTACAAGAGGCCGAAGACGCGATTCAAGATATGCTCGCAGGCAATGCCTTTGGTCATGCAGGCAGCCGCGTGGTGATTGAAGAGTTCTTAGATGGAGAAGAAGCGAGCTTCATTGTCATGGTCGATGGTGTAAATGTTCTCCCTATGGCCACCAGCCAAGATCATAAACGCGTCGGTGATAAAGACACTGGCCCCAATACTGGCGGCATGGGCGCTTACTCGCCAGCTCCGGTGGTCACGCCCGAGATCCATGAGCGCGTGATGCAAGAGGTGATTTATCCAACGGTGCGCGGTATGGCGGCAGAAGGCAACCCTTACACAGGTTTTCTGTACGCTGGGCTGATGATTGACGCACAAGGCACACCGAAAGTGATTGAGTACAACTGCCGCTTTGGTGACCCTGAAACTCAGCCGATCATGATGCGGATGCAATCGGATTTGGTCGAACTCTGCTTTGCCGCACTGGAAGGCAAACTCGATCAAGTGGAGTCAAAATGGGACCCACGCGCTTCTATCGGTATTGTTTTGGCCGCTGGCGGTTACCCTGCCGACTACGCGAAAGGGGATGTTATTTCTGGCTTACCAACGCAAGAAGTCGCGGGTGAGAAAATCTTCCACGCAGGCACAAGCGACCAAGCTGGAGAAGTCGTCACCAACGGTGGTCGCGTGTTATGCGCAACCGCACTTGGTAACACGGTTTCACAAGCGCAGCAGCGCGCTTACCAATTAGCCAAACAGGTCAACTGGGATGGCATGTTCTATCGCAGCGATATTGGCTACCGCGCGATAGCTCGTGAACAACAGACAACAAAATAACAACGACAAAGCTAGGTTATGATCCAATAAGGCGCTCATTGAGCGCCTTATTTTTATACTTCATGTTCATACTTCTGTATTAGCTTGGTGCTAAACCCACTTCGAGATGAACTTAATCATCACTTCAACAATTGCGGTTTGTCGACACAGCCATGATTCTCATCAGCAAGCATTAATAGCTCTTCGATATAGACACGGTTATTGCGGATTTTACCTAAAAAGGCGATGTAGTTATCCAATGATGCTAAACGACTGACCACAAAACTGGGTAGCGTTTGGTTAAATTCCATCTGCGTGTATTCATGACCCGTACAGGTTTCAAACACTTCGCCATCCCACACTCCTTGAATCAGTTCTAACCCTTGGTTGTCTTTATTTTTGGTTTCTGAGATCAGGTATTGTGCTTGTTGCAGGTAATGGGAAAGCTGCTCTTCATCAAGTGGCAGTATTTTTCCATCGACACGGTATTGTTGATAAATTGCTTCACCAGCGTCATTAAAACGTAAGTGAACCGAGTAAGGTACCAGCGATTTTTTTTGTAGCTGCTCACCTTCGCGCTTGAGCTCTCTTAATGTCCCTTCATCCCAGCGATAATTGGTTTTATACCAACCATAATCACCTGATGCGACATAATCGGCGGCGCTGTTTGGAGAGGCTGAACGCTCGATATACCAATAAAAACTGGTGGCATCACCCATGGTTTGCCCACTGGTATAATTGGAATATTGTTCGAGACTAGGCGTATGGCTAGAAGAGGAGCACCCCACTAAGACTAGGGGAAATAGAATGGATAAAAGAATTTTTTTCATGGGAGAAATCTACGCCGAGAGAGTATCTCGGCGTAGTATAAATTATTTCACTGAATCTTTCAGTGCTTTACCGGCTACAAATGCTGGAACGTTAGCTGCTGCGATTTGAATCTCAGCACCTGTTTTAGGGTTACGGCCAGTACGCGCTGCACGGTGGTTTACTTTGAATGTACCAAAACCAATTAGTTGAACTTGGTCACCCTCTTTGAGAGCGCCTTCAACTGCGCCTAAAGTCGCTTCAAGAGCAGCTTTTGCTTGTGCTTTAGATAAGTCTGCTTTTTCAGCGATAAAGTCGATTAATTGGGTCTTGTTCATTAGGTTTCCCTTCTCATGTGTTATCGAATTGACCTCACTCTAAAACATAAAGCCCCCGTCTGGCAAAGGTTTGTCGCTGATCTTTTGTCTCTATGCCGCACTTTTAACCACAATATGAGCAATAACTCACAATTTGTTACTGATTGACAAAGAATATCCGCTTGTTTTTGACGCTGTAAGCCCTTATTTATAGCGTACTTATGCTTGGATACCTGATATTTCAGGTCACTTAAGCGACCTAATATATCAGTGCAATCCTACGCAGGTAGAGCCTCCAATGACCGACATTGGCATGGAGCAAGCTCAACGCAGTATTGATTTGGTATAGATTAAAACTAAGGAACAATCATGTTTTTGCTTACGGTTTATATTGCCGTTGCCATCGGTGTCTCTTTTATCTGTTCGGTTCTTGAAGCTGTGCTACTGAGCATCACACCAAGCTACCTTGCTCAATTGCGCCAAAACGCTCACCCTTCAGCTGATAAATTAAGCAAGCTCAAAGCGGACATTGACCGTCCCTTAGCATCGATTCTCACGCTCAACACTATTGCTCACACCATCGGTGCCGCCAGCGCAGGTGCACAAGCGGCGGTCGTATTTGGTAGCGAATGGCTCGGCGTATTTTCTGCGGTGCTAACTCTAGGCATTTTGGTGTTGTCGGAAATCGTACCGAAAACCATTGGTGCGACCTATTGGCGTCAACTTGCGCCAGCTTCTGCGGTGGTTTTACGCTGGATGGTGTGGGCGCTGACACCTTTTGTCTGGTTTTCAGAGCAGATCACCAAACGCTTAGCGCGTCACCATGAAGCGCCCAAAATGCGTGATGAACTCTCCGCGATGGCCATGCTGGCCAATGAAAGCGGTGAGTTTGCCGATGGCGAATCAAAAATACTCAATAACTTGTTGGCTATCCAACACGTCCCAGTGACTCAAGTGATGACACCGCGCCCGGTTTTGTTTCGCGCCAGCGCGCAACTCACTATCGACGAGTTTCTTGTGCAACATAGAGATACGCCCTTCTCGCGTCCGCTTATTTATGGCGAAAGCAAAGAGGACATCATCGGTTTTGTGCATCGCTTAGAGCTATTTAAACTGCAACAAAAGGGCCAAGGAAGTAAACGTTTAGAAGAAGTCATGAGGCCGCTTCATGCGCTGCTCAACAAAATGAGCTTATTAAAGGCGTTTGATCAAATGATGCAAAAACGGCTGCAATTGTCGTTAATCGTTGATGAATACGGCACAGTACAAGGCATTCTGACCTTAGAGGATATTTTTGAATACCTACTGGGTGAAGAGATCATTGATGAAGCAGATAAAACCACCGACATGCAGCAGCTCGCTTACCAGCGCTGGGAACGTTGGAAGAAAACACACGGCGTCATTGAAAACAGGGATGAGGAATAGAAAATAAAGGAAATAGAATGGAATCTAATCCTAAATCGACAAAAATGCGGCGTAGAACATTGCGTACTAACGCTACAGCATCAGAACAAAGTGTGTGGGCAAAGTTACGATGCCAACAACTAGGCACTAAATTTCGCCGTCAGTTTGGTATTGGTCCTTATATCGTGGATTTTTATGCGCCAAGCCATCGGCTGGTGATTGAAATCGATGGTGACTCTCATTTCAGCGAGTCTTCTTATATCTACGACCAAGCAAGAACTGATTATCTAGAGCAATTTGGCATTCGTGTTTTACGGTATACAAACGAGGAAGTACGAATACAACTTGATGATGTTGTTGAGGATATTTGTCGCTACTTAAACACCCCACCCTAACCCTGTCTCTTATACACAAATCCCCAAGCCTCTGCTTGGGGATTTTTTTGAACTAATTTTATGTTTCATGATCTGATCATCTAAGCAATAACAAGGATGATTAGAATGACTTATATAGAACCAACC
>NZ_NDIO01000088.1:0-8007 GCF_002241085.1 Vibrio sp. V03_P4A6T147 | reverse complement strand
GTGCAACGAATCGTTTTAGGCACTCAGTAGGTGAAGTCGATGTTATCCATTTTTGATATTTTTAAAATTGGTGTGGGCCCTTCTAGCTCACACACCAATGGGCCAATGATTGCAGGCTATCAATTTAGCCAAATCATTGCTGATTTAACGCAAGTGGCAAGAGTGCAGATTGACCTTTACGGTTCATTATCACTTACAGGACGTGGCCACCACACTGATCGGGCCGTGATATTAGGTCTGCTGGGCAATAAGCCTGACACCATCAAAATCACCCGCGCCAATCAAGCGCTAGCGCATGCTATTGAACACGGTGAGCTTAATTTAGCGGGAAAAAAGCTCATTCCATTCCAGCTAAAAACTGACCTCCTCTTCCAAAATACTAATCTTCCCTTACATGAAAATGGTATGACGATTACCGCTTTTGGAGCGCAAGGAGAAACGTTAGCCTTTGAAACTTACTACTCGGTGGGAGGCGGTTTTGTTGCTACCGCCAAAGAGTTGGAACACGGTAGTGCAAATGCACCCGTGGAGGTCGAATTTCCTTTTACTTCTGCTGATGAATTACTCTTTAAAGCCGAAAAACATGGCTTAAGTTTAGGCAGTCTCGTTTTGCGCAATGAAATAGCGTTTCATGATCTTGAAACGATTAACCACAAAGCCGATCAAATTTGGAAAGTGATGTCGCTCTGCATGCAGCGCGGCTTTGAAACGGAAGGCATTCTCGAAGGTGGGTTGCATGTCACGCGCCGCGCACCAGCACTGCTCAAAAAGCTGGAAGCTAACGCGGCGATTGAAAGTGACCCAATGGAGATCATGGACTGGATTAACCTGTTTGCTTTCGCGGTCAGTGAAGAAAATGCAGCGGGAGGGCAAGTGGTCACCTCGCCAACCAATGGCGCGGCAGGAGTGATACCCGCCGTATTAATGTATTACCACCGCTTTATCCGAGAGCTTGACACTAAGCAGTTGAAAGATTTTCTCGCCGTGGCTGGCGCTATTGGTATTTTGTACAAAACCAATGCTTCTATTTCGGGGGCCGAAGTAGGCTGTCAAGGGGAGATTGGAGTCTCTTCTTCAATGGCAGCGGCAGGGTTGACCGCTCTAAGAGGTGGCAGCAACGAACAAATTTGCATGGCGGCTGAAATTGCCATGGAGCATTCATTGGGTATGACATGCGACCCAATGGGTGGCTTAGTTCAAGTCCCTTGCATCGAACGCAATGCAATGGGAGCTGTGAAAGCGATTAACGCTTCACGCATGGCCCTAAAACGGACCAGCAAATGCTTAATTTCTCTAGATAAAGTGATTGAGACCATGTACCAGACGGGGAAAGATATGAATCGGAAATATCGTGAAACCTCATTAGGCGGCTTAGCGTTAATCCACCTATCACCACCTTGTGAATAGTAATACCGTTCAATCCTCATCAAGCCCTGTGTGAATACAGGGCTTGTTTAAGCGGTAAATTCAGGAATGCGTAACTCTTGGTTCTGGGTAATCGCTTCTCGCTGCACAATCCACTGAAAGCTGAGCGACAACACACAAATCTCAACCGCACAAACCACTAACCAGACGAGTGACAATAGTAATGTCAATGGCAGAAAATGCAGATTAAACAAGGGCTGTAGTAGTGCGTTGATAAGCATGGGGATCACACCTATCAGCACAAATAGTGCTTTGGCGTGGGGCTTTGACATTTGCCACGCGACACTCAAACCTCTAGGTTGATGATCTAGTGCTGTTGCTGGCAAAACTAATGACCAGCGGGAGATAAACCAGCCAATAGGCAGCATTGCGGCATAGGTACAAAGCTGGATTAACCACATTGGCATAGTCACTATATTTGCCAGCGAGCCAATGATAAACATAGGTATGATTAGAATGGCAAACAGCATAGTGCCTAAAGCAGCCCACCATCCAATAAAGCGCAATTCACGCGAACTTAAATAAAAAATCGTGCTCAAACGGCAAGATTTTTCACCCAGCAGAACCAAACGATGCAAGCGCACTGTCGCCATCGCCGCCGTTACCGTATAAAGCACATAAACAATCACATTCGTTAATGTAAACAACTGTTGTGGATCATCAAAGTCAACAACACCAATCGTGAAATAGAGATTCACCACCAAAAAAGGTGAAGATTGCAGCATGAGAGTCAGCCAATTTTTTTGGACTAATTTTAACGCACTCACCACAGTATACTGAATCGGTAGCTGCTGATATTCCATGAATCTATTCCCTGACAAATAAGTAAGGTTAATATATCGAAAATAGATCCCACTTGTTCTAAAAGCTCTGTGATGCCAATCCAACTCCCTGCACTCATTGATAACAATCTTATTGGTATCTCATATTAGTGACTCGGCAACGAGGCGCTATTCTGAATAAAGAGACGATCGCTGACACTGAGGTATCTCACCGCATTTGAAGAGTTCATGCTAGAATGCGCCGAATTTGCGATGAGTTGCACTCAAAGTATTAGGGCGTAGCGCCTTACGCTGAGCAAAGCCATCGCTTGCTAACTGTTTTGACTTTTTAACTCTGAGAGCCCGCATGCCATTTTCCAACCTAGGATTGAGCGATCCAATCTTAAAAGCCGTTCACGAACTCGGCTATTCTGCCCCAACACCGATTCAAGAACAGGCAATCCCAGCCATTTTGACGGGTAAAAATGTCATTGCGGCAGCGCAAACCGGCACGGGTAAAACCGCTAGCTTTGTACTGCCCATTTTGCAGATGCTTAGTCAAGGAACAACTCAGCGCGCCAAACGTGTTCGCGCATTAATTTTAGCGCCCACTCGCGAATTGGCTCTGCAAGTGGAAGAGAACGTCACTCAATACGCCAAGTATCTGCCCTTAACCTGCCTTGCGATGTACGGCGGTGTCGATTCGCAAAAACAAAAACAACGCTTGATTGAAGGGGTGGATATTTTGATCGCCACGCCGGGGCGCTTGCTTGATATGTATGGCCAACGCGCCGTTCATTTTGATGAGCTTGAAGTGTTGGTGATGGATGAAGCTGATCGCATGCTCGACATGGGTTTCATTGAAGACATCAATAAAATTGTTGATCGCCTGCCACTAAACCGTCAGAACTTGCTGTTTTCGGCGACCCTTTCTCGCCCAGTGCGCGAGTTGGCCAAATCAGCCATTAATGATCCGATTGAAATTGATGTCGCTGGTTACAACCGCACGCCAAATCAAATTGAGCAGTGGATTATCACTGTCGATAAAGATCAAAAATCTGCACTACTGAGCCATTTGATTACTGAAAACCAATGGCAACAGGCGATGATTTTCATCGAAACCAAACACGGTGCGGCAAAGCTGGCGAGCCAACTGGAAAAGCGTGGCATTGCGGCAGAGGCGTTTCACAGTGGCCGTAGCCAAGAAGTTCGTGAAAAATTATTAGCCGATTTCAAAGCAGGTAAACTGCAATTTTTGATTGCAACGGGCGTTGCTGCGCGCGGTATTGATATTGATAACTTAGAAAGAGTGGTGAATTACGACTTGCCTTATCCTGCGGAGAACTACATTCACCGTATTGGACGAACCGGTCGTGCTGGTGCAACCGGTGAAGCAATTTCTCTCGTATCACGCGATGATTTTAAAAACTTGTGCATGATTGAAAGCCGCTTAGGACATTTGCTCGTGCGTAAAGAAATTGAAGGTTTCACACCGAAAAAAGACGTGCCTATTTCCATTTTAAATTACCACTTGAAAAAGCGTGATAACGAGCACTCAAGTGCACCGCGTCGTAGCCCTCGCCCTAAACAAGAAAAACGCTCATAAGCATAATGTTTCTTTACAAATCCCACCGCCCGGTGGGATTTTGTTGACTAAACCATTCCCGCATCACACTTTTACGCCTTCCTTCTCTCTACGCCCCAAAATCACTACTCAAGGATGATTCTGTCTTCATCAACTTCTATTAGCCTGCAACTCATCTCCTATTTCTCGCATCCCATCATCGCTTAGGTTGACACGTTATGGCTTACAAAAAATACACTATCTATCAAGTTTTCACGCGCTTATTCGGTAATACAAACCGTTGCAACACACCTTGGGCAACGAAAGAACAAAATGGCGTCGGTAAATTAAGCGACTTCACTGACGATGCACTCAATGCAATTCATCAACTTGGGATCACTCATATTTGGTATACCGGTGTTTTACATCACGCACTGGTGAGTGATTACCGCGCATGGGGAATAGAGAATGATCACCCAAGTGTTGTCAAAGGTAGAGCGGGCTCGCCTTACGCCATTAAAGACTACTATTCGATAAACCCTGATTTAGCCGACGACCCAGCTCAGCGTAATCACGAATTTGAAGCCTTGATTAAGCGTACACACCAAGCTGGCATGAAAGTCATCATCGACATTGTCCCTAACCACGTGGCGCGCCAATATCAAGGGCTCAATAACCCTGTCGGAGTCAATGATTTTGGTGAAAATGATGATACCAGTGTGCAATACGCCAGGGACAATAACTTCTATTACCTACCCGACACCTCCTTTAAACTGCCAGTTATTCCCACCTTATTGCTACCGTTGGGCGGCGAATGCCACCCAGATTTAGCCACCCCGTTTTACGAACACCCCGCAAAATGGACAGGCAATGGATCTCGTTTAGCCAAGCCGAACATCGATGATTGGTACGAAACCGTCAAAATAAACTACGGCATCAAACCTGATGGAGGCAAAGATTTTGCCGAGCTTCCGCAGCAATACCGTTTCCTATCTCACCTTGAACACGCCGTTTTCTGGCAAGACAAAAGTGTCCCAGATTCATGGCGTAAATTTAGGGATATCGCTCTTTATTGGCTCGATAAAGGCGTGGATGGCTTTCGTTATGATATGGCCGAAATGGTACCGATTGAATTTTGGAGCTATCTCAACTCGGCAATTAAACTACACAACCCCGATGCTTTTTTAATGGCAGAGGTGTATCAGCCAAATTTATACCGCGATTACATCCAGCTCGGGAAAATGGACTATCTGTACGACAAAGTCGACCTTTACGATAGTCTCAAAGCCATCATGCAAGGACACGGCTCTACCAAAGAGATTGGTCGTATTGAATATCAACTGCGCGACATTGAGCATCACATGCTGCATTTCTTGGAAAACCATGACGAGCAGAGAATTGCCTCGCCTGAATTTGCAGGGGAAGCACATAAAGCACGCCCAGCCATGTTGATTTCAGCCTGTTTATCCAGCTCACCAACCTTGCTTTATTTTGGGCAAGAAGTGGGCGAACCGGGAGCGGAACATGCTGGCTTTGGCCAGCCTTCTCGCACCTCTATTTTTGACTATATCGGTGTTCCACAACACCAAAAATGGATGAATAATGGCGCATTTGATGGTGGCCAATTAAACGAGAGCGAGAAACAGCTGCGCCATTTCTACTCAACATTACTGAATTTAGTCCAACAGAGCCCCGCACTGACCGGTGAATATCATGATCTGTACGCCGCCAATGTTGAACACTTCTCCGACCAACAAGATTGCTTATTTGCCTTTGCTCGCTCTAACCCATCACAAAAGCTGATCATCGCAGCAAACTTCAGTGCCACAAGTGGCAAAACCGTAAAACTGCATTTACCTAAAGCATTGACCACTTATTGGCAGTTAACCAGTGGTGAGCACACTCTATTCGACCCGCTAAATCAACAAACGCTGACGCTCTTCGTCAACGAACAAGAGAGCTATGTGATGATCAACTTCACCCCACTTTCGACCCATTTCATGGTTCTCAATAATATTTAAACCTCAAAGAGAGTCATTGGTCTTCTTTCAATACAACAAGCCAGCATCTTCATCGTGCTGGCTTGTTTTGCTAAAGGCTATAAGGTTAAGGCTTGCTTTAAGTGACTTTCATTAACACGGGCTCTTGATCAGATTCCCGCTCATGCTGATTGGGCAAAATGCCTAAAGTATGTAAAAAGGTTTTGAGCATGATGGCGTAAATGAACATCATAGGAAGGCCTGCGACCACACAAAGCGACTTAATGGTTTCAATCCCTCCCCCAGCCAAAAATACACTTAAACTGATCAGCCCAATCGCACAGGCCCAAAGCAATTTTACTCGATTATCAGGATCACCATTCAAAGCCAATTCATTGGTGGTGAGCATCGCCGTCGCAACACTCGCACTGGACATAGTGGTCAGCATCAATAAAAACTGAATGAGCAGAAATAGCCCAAGCACCCCATTTCCCCCAGGCAAGGTTTTTATCAATGAAACCACTGCGTAGGTTAAGCCACCTTCTGCCATCCAGCCCTGAACGGGTAAACCGCCCAGCATTTGAGCCCACACCGCATAGCCACCAAAAATGGAGATAAAAAATGCGCAGCCCAAAGCGCCCATCGAGATGGTGTACAAAACCACTTCACGAATCGTTCGTCCACGAGAAATTCGCGTGATGAATAGGCCCATCATAATCAAGTACGCGTAATACCAAAACCAATAGTACTGAGTCCAACCTTGTGCAAAACCACTTTGCTGAACAGGGTCTGTCCACAATGACATTCTAAAGAAATTATCCAACATCACGCCCAGCGAGTCAGTGAAACTATTAAGAATGAAAGAAGGTTGAGTCGCCAATAATACAAACAGGGCAAACAACACTGCCATGCTGACTGTCCAGTTAGAAATCATGTTGATGCCTTGATTAAAACCAACCCCCATCACAACCACTAACGCAGCCACAAAAAGCACAATAATTGTGCCTTGTAAGCCAAGGCTATTCTCAATCTGTAACAGCTCTGCCACACCGGCGCTAACCAAGGTCACAGTTAAGGCTAGCGAGCTAGCAAACGCGGCCAACGTACCAAAAATCGACAATAGATCGATACTTTTTGCCACCAAAGGATGGTCACCCACTACCGAAGAACACAAACTGGAAACTTTTAACGTGCGTTTTTTTTGTACATAAAATGCATAAGCAAACGGAATCGCTGGAAAGCAGTAAATCGCCCAACCTGTAATGCCCCAATGAAAAATAGAGTAAGTAACGGCCCATGCCGCAGCAGGATAACTATTAGGCTCAGCAAATAACGGCGGTGATTGTTAGTAAATCCACCGTTCCCCCTACCGCCCAGTAAATGAGTGACGCCCCGACGCCAGCGGTAAAAATCATCCCGCCGTAAGAAAAATTACTGTATTCGGTTTTTTCTTCACCTAAACGAATGCGGCCGTATTTCGAACACGCCAGCCACAGTAAAAAAACCACTAACGCCAAACTTGCCATCTGTACTAACCAGCCAAACCAGTGGCTCACCCAGCCCATAGCTTGCGCCGCCATCGCTTGAGAGGTGGCTGGATAAAGCGCAGATACCGTTAACAAAACAAGCACTAACGCAATCGCAGGAAAAGCCAATCCATAATTAAGATTTTTCAAAACTGCGCCTCCATTCATAAAGTGCTTGAATATGGCGAGGGGTGATGCCACAACATCCGCCGATCACGGTTGCACCGAGGGCATACCACTGCTTGGCAAATGCGAGATAATCTTCTGCACTAAACTCACGCATGGCTTGTACGGTTTCGTTAGCGGCGTGATCCGATTTAATCGGCGTAAAACTGTTTGCATAAACGCCGATTTCAATCTTTTGCGCTCGGCCTTCCAACACCATTTTCGCCTGTTGAATGGCATCAGCCATCACCTCAGGTATTGAGCAGTTAAAGAAAATACCCGCCCCACCCGCAGAATAGATTTGTTCTGTGGCTTCAGACACTGACTGCCCAGAACGCAATTGTGCGATATTAGAGTCATCTTTCAGAGTCAGTGCGTAATAGCAAGGCTTCGTTGATGAGGCAAACACCGATTGAACCATGCTCAACTCTTCTAAACTGGCAATCGTCTCCGCTAACCAGACGTCCACATAAGGATCTTGTGCTTGATACAAAGTGAGTGAAATCGCTCGTGCGACTTCGGCTTGAAAGAGATCAGGCCGATAGCTTCCCATAGCCGGTGGCATAGAACCCGCCACTAAAATCGGA
>NZ_NDIO01000121.1:0-12484 GCF_002241085.1 Vibrio sp. V03_P4A6T147 | reverse complement strand
AATCTCCACCGTCGGGAATTTGTTGCAGAAAACGTTATGTGATCTATTTAAACTTTCATGGTTTCAAGATACCTTTTCTTATCTGAAAACAACCTTGTTAGATCAAAAGCACTAACAAGGTTCTGTCCAAAAATCGTTTTACAGCCTAACAAAAAGGCGAACTTCTCAGTTCGCCTTTATTATTGAATATTGATAACAAAGTCAGTCACAACCTAAAATGATGATCATAAACTGTGACGGCGAGCCATCAACATCAGTACCTACTCTTGGTAGTTATCGATACTTGGGCATGAGCAGACAAGGTTACGGTCACCGTATACGTTATCGACGCGGCTCACGGTTGGCCAGTATTTTGATGCCTGAGTATGAGTGGATGGGAAGCAAGCCGTTTCACGAGAATATGGGTGAGCCCATGCATCACTTGCGAGATCCGATTGTGTATGCGGCGCATTCACTAACGGGTTGTCGGCTAATGGCCATTCGCCTGATTGAACTTTCTCCATTTCGGCGCGAATCGCAATCATCGCCTCGCAGAAGCGATCCAATTCGGCTAAGTCTTCCGATTCGGTTGGTTCAATCATCAAGGTGCCAGCAACAGGGAAGGACATCGTCGGTGCGTGGAAGCCATAATCCATCAAACGTTTAGCAATGTCTTCTTCGCTGATACCTGTCGCTTCTTTAAGCGGACGAATGTCAATAATGCATTCGTGCGCTACGCGGCCGTTACTACCACGGTAAAGAATAGGGTAGTGTGGGCGCAGTCTTTCCATCACATAGTTAGCATTTAAAATAGCGACTTGAGTAGCCGTAGTTAAGCCTTCTGCACCCATCATGGCAATATAAGCCCATGAGATAGGTAAAATAGAAGCGCTGCCTAAATCGGCCGCAGATACGGCGTGATCGCTGCCTTCAACTCCCCCTTCAATATGTCCCGGTAGGAAAGGCGCTAGGTGAGATTTTACACCAATCGGTCCCATACCTGGGCCGCCGCCGCCATGTGGAATACAGAATGTTTTGTGCAGGTTGAGGTGAGAAACATCAGAGCCAATAAAGCCCGGATTGGTCAAACCAACTTGCGCGTTCATGTTGGCACCATCAAGGTAAACTTGGCCGCCTGCGGCGTGAACCATGTTACAGACTTCTTTAACTTGTTCTTCGTAAACGCCGTGCGTTGAAGGATAAGTGATCATGATGCTAGAGAGGTTCTCTTTATGCTTCTCAATTTTGTCTGCGAGGTCTGCGATATCAACGTTGCCGTTATTATCACATTTCACGACCACTACTTTCATCGAAACCATTGAAGCGGTTGCAGGGTTGGTGCCGTGTGCTGAGCTCGGAATTAAGCAGACGTTACGGTGCCCTTCACCACGGCTTTTGTGGTAGCGCTGAATCGCTACAAGTCCTGCATATTCGCCAGAAGCACCGGAATTCGGTTGTAGCGAGAAGGCATCATAGCCTGTGATTTCACAGAGCTTTTCTTTTAAATCCTTAGCGAGAGCGGCGTAACCTGCGGCTTGTTCTTTCGGTGCAAATGGATGGATCGAACCAAATTCAGGCCAAGTGACAGGGATCATCTCGGCTGCGGCGTTCAGTTTCATGGTGCAACTGCCAAGCGGGATCATGCCGTGAGTTAATGAAAAGTCTTTATTCTCAAGTTTTTTCAAATAACGCATCATTTGCGTTTCGCTGTGATAGGTGTTGAACACAGGATGCGTTAGGAAGCGAGATTGACGACGGCAGTGTTCTGGAATCGCTGCAAATTCGTTGGCGGCAATTTCTGCCGACAGCGCGCTTACCGATTGCTTAATATCGAAAACCGCAAACAGGGTTTCAAGATCAGCGGTGGTGGTGGTTTCATCTAAACTGATGCCTAGTTGGTCATCAAAGCGGCGTAAGTTGATGTCGGCTTGCTGCGCTTTTGCGTAGAGCGTTTGAGTTTGAGCGGCACTCTTTAAGGTAATCGTGTCAAAGAAGCTGTTGTGTACCAATTCGTAGCCCGCTTGAGTTAAGCCTGCCGCTAGAATTGCTGTCATATGATGAGTACGGCGCGCAATGGTGCGCAACCCTTCTGCGCCATGATATACCGCATAAAACGAGGCCATATTAGCCAGCAGAGCTTGCGCGGTACAGATGTTCGAGGTCGCTTTTTCGCGGCGAATGTGCTGCTCGCGAGTTTGCATTGCCATGCGCAGTGCTGGATTACCTTTGGCGTCAATCGACACTCCGATCACGCGGCCGGGCATAGTGCGTTTGTGCGCTTCACGCGTGGCCATAAAGGCGGCGTGTGGGCCGCCGTAACCCATAGGGACACCGAAACGTTGAGCTGAGCCAATCACGACATCCGCGCCCATTTCACCTGCTGGTTTCAGCAAGGTGCTGGCCAGTAAATCCGTGGCAACAGTAACCAAGATTTTATTGGCTTGCGCTTTAGCAATCAGGTCGCTTAAATCACGCACTTCACCTGTGGTGCTTGGGTATTGCAGCAGCGCGCCAAACACATCTTGTTCAGGCAATGAGTCGAGTGCGCCGATTTGTACCTCAAAACCGATAAATTCAGCGCGAGTTTTTACCACTTCAATGGTTTGTGGATGAACATCGTCCGCCACAAAAAAGACGTTACTTTTGCTTTTTCCTGCGCGTTTACACAGTGTCATTGCTTCGCCAGCGGCCGTTGCTTCATCGAGCAGCGACGCGTTGGCAATATCCATTGCTGTTAAATCCATCACCATTTGTTGGTAGTTAAGTAGCGACTCCAAACGACCTTGAGAGATTTCTGGCTGGTAGGGCGTGTAAGCCGTATACCAGCCCGGATTTTCCAGTACGTTACGCAAAATGACGTTCGGCGTGAAGGTGTTGTAGTAACCTTGACCAATGAACGTGCGTTTAATCTGGTTTTGATTGGCAAATACTTTTATCGCGCTGAGCATATCGGCTTCGCTTTTAGGCGCAGCAAGGGACATTGGGCTTTCTAAACGAATTTGCGCAGGAACGGTTTGTTCGATTAACGCGGCTAAGCTTTCGGCGTTAATCGCGTTGAGCATTTTTTGTTGATCGGCTGGGTTGGGTCCGTTGTGGCGTGCAACAAACTCATTTTCGGTACTTAACTGGCTAAGCAGTGGGCTGTGAAGTAATTCAGTCATTTCCTTTACCTTTTCAAAGATCGTGTGCGACCTTAAAAAAAAGCCGCCCATGCTGGGCAGCTTTGATCCGTGATGGGCTAATTAATCTTCTTCGATAGAGTTTTGGTACTCTTCTGCATTTTTTAGATTGTCGAGTTCAGAAGCATCAGACATCTTCACTTTCACAATCCAGCCACCTTCATACGGTTCTTCGTTGATGAGTTCTGGGCTATCTTCTAACTCTTCGTTGATTTCAACGATGACACCTGTAATCGGTGCGTAAATATCTGAAGCGGCTTTGACAGATTCAACCAGAGAAAAACTGTCTCCAGCATCAATTTCTGTATCTACTTCAGGTAGGTCAACAAACACGACGTCACCAAGCATCTCTTGCGCATGCTCAGAAATACCGATGGTCACTGTGCCGTCACCGTTGTCGCGCACCCACTCGTGGCTATCTGCAAACTTCAGTGTATTGTCCATTGCTTTATCTCCAAAAAAGTATCGTATTGATTTGAACTTGTGTTTAATTTTAAAAGGCTATTGGTAGAGTGGGAAGCGTTGGCACAGCGCTTTAACTTGTTTGCGCACACGTTGCTCAACATCACTGTTTCCTTCTGGGCTCACAACAAGGCCATCGAGAACATCGCCAATCCACTCACCGATGAGTTTGAATTCTTCACGACCAAAACCACGGCTGGTTCCAGCTGGCGTACCTAAACGAATACCCGAAGTAATCATAGGCTTCTCGGTATCAAATGGGATGCCATTTTTGTTACATGTGATTCCTGCACGCTCTAATGCTTGTTCGGCTATATTCCCCTTCAGCCCTTTAGGGCGAAGATCAACAAGCATGAGATGAGTGTCAGTCCCGCCAGTCACAATGTCACAACCGCGAGTTTGCAATACTTCGGCGAGAACTTTTGCGTTATCGATCACCGAATCAATATAACGATGAAACTCAGGGCCTAACGCTTCGCCTAGTGCTACCGCTTTGGCCGCAATTACGTGCATTAACGGGCCACCTTGCAGGCCGGGGAAAACCGCCGAGTTAATTTTTTTGCTGATCTCTTCGCTGTTGGTCAAAACCATACCGCCTCGTGGGCCGCGCAAGGTTTTATGTGTGGTGGTCGTGACAACGTGGGCATGCGGCAATGGGCTTGGGTGAGCACCAGTGGCGACTAATCCGGCAATATGCGCCATATCGACCATTAAGAGCGCGCCCACTTCATCAGCAATGGCTCGGAATTTGGCAAAATCAATCACGCGAGGAATGGCAGAGCCGCCCGCAATGATCATCTTTGGTTGATGCTCTAACGCGAGGCTGCGTACATCATCATAATTGATTTCTAAGGTCGTGCTATCGACACCATATTGAATAGCATTAAACCACTTACCAGAGAGAGCAGGCCGAGCGCCATGAGTGAGGTGGCCTCCGGCATCCAGAGACATACCTAAAATCGTGTCACCCGGTTGCAGTAAAGCCAGCATCACCGCGCCATTAGCTTGTGCGCCTGAATGCGGCTGCACGTTGGCGTATTGACAATGGAATAGGGATTTTGCACGTTCAATCGCAATGGTTTCGACGGTATCAACGTGTTCGCAACCACCGTAATAGCGACGGCCGGGGTAGCCTTCTGCATATTTATTGGTGAGACAAGTACCTTGCGCTTGCATAACGGCTTTTGAAACGATGTTTTCTGAGGCGATCAGCTCAATTTGTTCATTTTGGCGCACGTATTCGGCTTGAATACCCGCAAAGACAGCATCATCAGTGGCAGCAAGGTTGGTTGAGAAAAAGCTCTCAAGGCAGTGGTTGGGGTAACTTTTGTTCACGTTGGCATTCATGGTAGATGACCTTCCAATAATCCGACGGATTGGCTAAACATTCCGTCATTCCTTTTTAGTGGCTGCCTTATCGTTAAGCCGTTAGGCGACAACAAAGCAGAGTGTCAGTTATCCTTAAACTGGATTGCAACCCCAACAATACGGGGTGAAAAGCCACTTAAACCTTGTTAAATCCCTAACCGCAATAAGTGGTAAACTGCATCTCTTTATCTAACAAGTCAGTAACATACTCTTTGACTTATAAACAATCAATCAAAAATTTCCTATAGGAAACATGGTTTCTTTTTTTGTAAGCAAGAGCACGCTTTATTTACGTGCAGCCTCTTTAACCTTGCGTTGGCTTTATGCCACAATGATGGCCGAAATCAGGAAGATAACAATCGAGGGAAAGCATGTCTGAAGACATTTATGATGAGTACCCATCGTTGACCTTGGCCAAGGAAACTGGTGAACAAACGATCGAACCGCTTAAGCTTGGGCAACGTATTAAAGAGATCCGCTCTAAGCTTGGGATTACGCTAGAAGAGGCGAGCCAGCGGACAGGATTAGCTCGATCTACATTGAGTAAAATCGAAAACGAACAGATTTCTCCAACCTACCAAGCGATGCAAAAACTCGCTCATGGATTGCAGATAGATATGCCTCAACTATTTGAGCCACCAAAGAAAATTGTGGCAACAGGTCGTAGGGATATTTCTCGTATTGGTCAGGGCAAACCGCATCCCACCCCAACTTACGAGCATGAATTGCTCGCCACGCAGCTCTCTAATAAGAAAATGATGCCGTTTAAAAGCCGAGTGCGAGCTCGTGCATTTGAAGAGTACAGTGACTGGGTTCGTCACGATGGTGAGGAGTTTTTGTTGATCCTCACGGGTGAAGTTTTGTTCTATAGCGAATTTTATGAACCGGTTCGATTGGCGGAAGGTGATAGCGTTTATTACGACGCTAACATGGGGCACATGCTGGTCTCTGTCAGCGAAGAGGATGCATTGATTTTGTGGGTTACGGCAAAATGAGTGTGAAAACGCGAAGTTTCTTATAGTGACAGCAATCGTTTGCTATTTGTTGGCTTTGCCCTCTGTAGTGTGCTTTTAATCACTTTTAGCTCAGGCGATGGTAAGCATCTCGCGACTTTTAATTGTGATTGGGTTGTTAATTTTGACAATTCATCTTGTTTTGAACTTGTTAATCCGTCCGAACGGGCGCATTCTTGTTCACTATTGGAAACATGGTTTCCTCTTCTTTGGACATAATAGCCAAAATTTGGTGGTGAATTCCCTGCTGGGTCGGCTGAAATGGAGATAAAAATGACTCAAGAACATGCAAATCAAACACTACTCACTACTCCTTTACATGCGCTGCACATCGAAGTTGGAGCGAAAATGGTGCCATTTGCTGGCTATGACATGCCCGTTCAGTACCCATTAGGGGTAAAGAAAGAGCATTTGCATACTCGCGAGGCGGCTGGTTTGTTTGATGTTTCGCATATGGGCCAACTTCGTTTGCATGGAGCCAATGCTGCGCAAGCATTGGAGTCATTGGTTCCGGTCGACATTATTGACTTACCAGCAGGCAAGCAGCGTTACGCCTTTTTCACCAATGCACAAGGTGGCATCATGGATGACTTGATGGTTGCTAACCTTGATGATCATCTGTTTGTTGTGGTTAATGCGGCTTGTAAAGCACAAGATATTGCTCATCTACAAGCACATTTGCCACAAGGTGTTGAGCTCGAAGTCATTGACGATCGCGCGCTGTTAGCGCTGCAAGGGCCAAAAGCCGCTGAAGTGTTAGCTCGCCTGCAACCACAAGTGATGACGATGCACTTTATGGATATTCAGCTAATGGACATCGACGGTGCTCAATGCATTGTCAGCAGAAGTGGTTATACCGGTGAAGATGGTTATGAAATTTCTGTACCGGCAGAGCAGGCCGAAGCATTGGCGCGTAAACTGACCGCTTATGAAGAAGTGGAATGGATTGGTCTGGGCGCGCGCGATTCACTGCGTTTAGAGTGCGGTTTGTGCCTTTACGGGCATGATCTCGATACCACCACAACGCCAGTTGAAGCGAGCTTGTTATGGGCGATAAGCAAAGTGCGTCGTGCTGAAGGTGAGCGTGCGGGTGGTTTCCCGGGTGCAGACATCATTCTTGGGCAGATCGAAAGCAAAGATGTTGCACGTAAACGTGTAGGTTTAGTGGGGTTAACTAAAGCGCCAGTACGTGAAGGAACGGAGCTATTTGATGCCGATGGCCAGCATATAGGCGTAGTGACCAGTGGTACAGCAGGACCGACGGCCGGAAAGCCCGTGTCTATGGCCTATATCCGAGCTGATTTATCAGCGATAGGCACAGAAATTTTTGCTGATGTGCGCGGAAAAATGCTGCCTATGGTGGTTGAGAAAATGCCGTTTGTGGCTCAGCGTTATTATCGCGGCTAAAGCATCATAAAATGTAATAAAAGTGCATTTAAAGATGTTTCATATCGATAACGGATTAAGTACTATCTGGGTTCAAAGTGATAAGGAATGACATGATGAACAAATGGGTAGTACTTTTTTCTTCGCTCGCCTTCTCTGGCAATGTGTTCGCCGTTGATGCTCAGCCCTACATAGTAAACGGTACGGATGCAAGCGTGACGGAGTTTCCTTCTATAGCGAGCTTGTTTTTTGATCAAATTGCTTATAACGGTTCATATGGAAAAGGAAGTTATTGTGGTGCTTCGTTACTCAATAACCAATACGTATTGACGGCTGCGCACTGCGTTTATGGTAATAGTGCAAATCAGCTTTTTACCTCTATTGTACCTAAGCTGCAAATTGAAACAGATTTTCCATTCAACATATTAGAAAAAGCGCGAGTGGCAGAAATCTATTATCCATCAACTTATAACAACACCACCTTATTGGATGATATTGCGATCCTCAAGCTTGAAACGCCTTTGACAATGGTGTCGTCTGCTGACTACTTAACGCGGCCTACCGCAAATTCTGATAGTACTTATCGTTCATCAAGTGAAACCTTTATTGCCGTTGGGCATGGTAATACTGCCTCTAATGTCGATACTAAAACGTATCTACAGAAAACTAATTTAACCTATGTGGCTAATGTATATTGCAATTACACTTCCACCACAGACACTAATTTATGTATGGAAGGGGCGATAGGTTCTACGGGGCTGCAAAATGCAACCTGTCAGGGCGATTCTGGGGGTCCGTTATTTTGGCATATTGGCGGTAACTATATCCAAGTTGGTATAACCAGCTTCGGGCCAAATACCAAGTGTGGAGACCCACTGGTTACTGCTCCATCGGTATTTACGGAAATCCTTGACTATTCTACTTGGATAGAGAGTGTTCTGCTTGGTTCTGAACCACCAAAATTTGTCGCAACAGAAGCGAAACGCCAAGCTTATTTAAACCCACCTTCTGACAGTGGCGGTTCATTCGGCGGGTGGTCTTTACTGCTGATGTTTATTCCCTTCATTCGTAGACGTTGAACCCTTATTGATTTCGAGCGACCTGTTTAGGTCGCTTTTTTATTGCCTTTTTTGAGCAGGTTCTACTTAGGGCGCTAAACTTGAAAGTGATACACGCGTATCTTTCTAGATGAGTGACGAGGTGATGGATGTACAAATGGATACTGTTCAGTGCGATGCTATCAGCAAATGCTTATGCGGTTGATTTCCAGCCTTACATTGTGAATGGTTCGGATACCAGCAGTGCCACTTACCCTTCTTTTGCTAGCCTTTTATATCAAAGCAGCGCTCAGTATAGTACCAACAGTTTTTGTGGGGCGAGTATTATCAATTCACAGTTTATTTTGACGGCAGCTCATTGTATTTACGGTAAAAAAGATACCATGCTTTATACGGTGGTAGTGCCTCAGTTGGATAATGTGGCCGATTTCCCCTACGGGAATATCCAGATATCGCGCGCGGCGGCTTTTTATTACCCCAGTACTTACATCAATTCGTCCAGCGCACTCTGGCGTGATGACATTGCGATTATCAAGCTCGAAACACCGCTCAATGTGGCGGACTATTCTGCGCTACTCAATACTCAGTTAAATAATGATTACCCTGCTGGCAATAATTACAAAGCGATTGGGCATGGCTACGTGGCGGGTAATGTCCCGAATGCTAATAAGCAGTTGCAAGAAACGACCCTCACTTTTGTTAGTAATGCCGTCTGTAGCGCTTTTTATGGCTCGGCACTGACCTCAAAGCAGATCTGTTTTGATGGTGCGGTAAGCGGTGCATATAAAAACTCCACCTGTTCTGGCGATTCCGGTGGGCCTGTCTATTGGTTTAATGGCTCGCAATACATTCAAATTGGTTTAACCAGCTTTGGGCCTTCACTATGTGGCGATACTAACCAACCGATCACCTCGGTATTTACGGAGCTTTATGATTATCAGAGCTGGATTCAGCGCGTTCTTACAGGGGCAGAGGCGCCTAAATATTATGTTGCCACTCAAAATGGGGTACGTGTTCTGATTGATACTCAAACTGTTGCCCCTCAAGAGGAGAGCGGTGGCAGTTTGAGTATCCTAGGGTTGACTCTACTGCTGTTATTTCGCTTTCGGGCGCATAATAATTTTGGTTCGTCTGTTGTGGTGATTAAAAATTTGCTTGGCTCTCAACGTCATCTCTTGTGCGGTGATTCGGTTTGCCGTTTGCTCTATGTTAAACAACGCATCGATGCCGTACCCGTGCAGTGAATAACGTTGAATAAACCAATTCATCTGCTTGGGGTCGTCTTTGAGTGGTTTGAGATCGGCAATCAATTGTTTCGCTGCGGTGAGCGTTTCCTCTTCCGTTATTTCGACAGATAAACTGTCAATCAGCTTATCAATGGCTTGCTCTGCGGTATCGACATCATTGGATGAAATATCCACGCTAAATAGCCAATCGTTATGTGGTTCACTATCGGCTGAAACCGAAAAAGCATTGGGAGCATAATCCAGCCCTAGCTGTTCACGCACCTGACTCACCATGCGGCGGTTTGCCACACGCCACAACATATCATCCATAAAGATAGTAGTAGCCGATTTGTGTTCCGGGTCGTTACTGATCACTCTGGCAAGATAGGCACTGCTTTTTTCGTCATTGATCGCCATGTCGATTCGAGGCTGAAAGTCTGCGCGATAATCAATGCGATAATCGACCTCAGGTGCAGAGCTGAAGGTTAATGACGCTACATAGGTACGCAATAGCGGTTTCAGTTCGGCAGGTTTAATGTCTGCGGTAATAAAGAGTTTAAAGCCTCTATTTTTCTTAAAGAGATCATCATGGGTTTGCATCAGTTGCTCAACACTCACCGTATTGATGTCCGATCCTTCGTATAACCAATGAGTGGTGTCCGGCAGATAGCTATTGCGATTAATGGCGAGCGCCATCTGGCCAATGGGTGAGCGAAGAAAAGTATCACGATTTTGCTTAAACTCTTGTTTTGTTAACTGCAGATGGCTGTCGTCGATGTTGATGGCTGTCATCGCCGTATAAAGGGCCGCAAACGCTTCGGCTAACTCATCTTTAGATGATTCAAGGCTGATACCATGCGACGTAAAGTCGATGTAGGGATTCAATATGATGCCGTGTCTTCTCAGGTGATTATCCAACTGAGAGCCGCTAAAGTTACCAATTCCACCGCGTATGGCACTCGGAATAAGCACTTCAGAAGCTTTACGCAAATCGGGCTCTAAGCTTGCTTTACCACCAAGGCTTGCCAAAGAGGCATACACTTTTTCCCCTGCGTTAGTGTCTCTGTGATACCACACTTCAACACCGTTACTTAGCATCCAAGTGGTGATATCCATCGGCTCTTGAGGTTGAGATTCCGACAAAATAGCACCTATCTGCGTAGGTGTTACAAAAGCTTGATTGACCTCTTGCAATAGCGGTGGCCGCCCTTTTTGGGCAAACAGGGTTTTGAGTGTTGGCAGTGTCGCGACGACGGATTCGTTGTCTTCACTTTTATCCAACCCAATATTGATCTGGTAGTCGCTAGACAATAATTTGCGAAGGTGTTTATCGAGCATGGCACTGTTGGTGGTCGAGATAAATTCGGTTAACGTCGACCGTCGGTCTAAATGCGACTGGATCGGTTGATCCAATGTGCGCGCCAGCGTTTTTTCTTCGACTAAATCTATCGCGGTGGCTTTTTGCCAATTGTTATCGAAGTTCGCTAGCATCTCTTGATACTGACGGAAAATCGCCTGAAACTCTTGCTCACTCACACCATGATCACGCAGTGCAGCAAGTGTGGAGAAGAAGAGATTTTGCGATGCTTCTCTTGAGTCCACTGGAAACCCGACCTCTGCAAACGAATAGCGCTGGGTTTCAAACGGGATAGTTTGGGAATAAATCCAAAGTGCCGGAAGGTTGGCATCACTAAAATTGCTGGATAACCGCTGTTGTATCAGTTGCTGGGCGATATCATCGAGCCACCACTGGGCTTGTTGTTCACGGCTGGCTATTTTTTGCTCGCCACGGTCGATGAATAGGCTAATGTTCGGTGAGTCATTGGCACCAATGTAACCCACAAAATCTGTATTATTGGCCGTAATGCTGTGATTTCTAGTCGGCATTGGCGTGCTGCCTTTTTCCCAGCTAGCGAAATGTTTTTCTATCAATGCCGTGGCTTGCTCTAATGTGATATTGCCAGCGATAACGATTTCGGTGAGTTGTGGCTGATACCAAGTGCGGTAAAAATCGGCAATCCCTTCGGGTGTCGCTTGGTTTACGCTCTCTTTGGTGCCCAAGGGATCATGTTGTGCATATAAAGTATTAGCAATCATGTGCTCATAAACGTTTTGAGCGTAGCTCTTCTCCTCTCTACGTGAAAAACGAAACTCGCCCATGATCACGCGTTTTTCATTTTCAACCGATGTGGGAGTAAGCTCTATACCATCGGCAATATCTCTAAACCAGACCAGAGCTGGCTCTACCGCTTGGTTATCGGGTAAATCCAGTTTGTAAACCGTTTCTTGATAAGCAGTATAAGCATTGATGTCAGGACCAAAACTGACACCTGATTGCTCAAAGGTTTTGATCGCATCATTTCCGGCATAATGAGCGCTGCCATTAAAAGCCATATGCTCAAGAAAATGAGCGTAGCCCTGTTGCTGATTGTTTTCTTGAAATGCCGCTGCGTGAACAATCAAGCGGATGGAAACGGGTTCTTTTTGATTGGGATAAATGTGGTATTTCATGCCATTGGCCAGCTCGGCGCTTGCCCAATAGGGATCTTCTTTGATCGGAGTGAACGCTTGATTTGAAGCACATCCCAACAGAAATAAGCAACTAACGAATAGTAGACGATATATTTTCATAACAACCTCGACATGTATTTGGTGGCAATATACGTCATGAGGTTTGAATTATTTTGGGGAATGTGACTGTCAACTCAGGTTTTGAGAAAGAAGTTTCAATTTTTTCGTAACAATGAATGTTATTAATTACATTGTGTAATTTAAGTGTTAATTTTGCTCAATCTGGGATTGAATCTTTATAC
>NZ_NDIO01000065.1:0-8079 GCF_002241085.1 Vibrio sp. V03_P4A6T147 | reverse complement strand
CCTTCCAAAAGGCTATACCGTGAATTTTATTACAGAGAACAAAATCCCCTTAGGTCGTTGGATGGAAAGTGGCGTTGACTGGCTGACCATCCATGCAGCCACATTTTTTGATACTGTTTCCTACTTACTTGAGACCATCATTTTATCTTTAGTTGATGTGTTTAAATGGATGCCCCCTGCCGTGCCGATTTTAGTCACCGCAGCCATTGCATGGTATCTGCATCGTCAGATTTCATTGGTGGTATTTGTTATTGCTGCCCTACTGCTTATTCTAAACCTTGGCTACTGGCAAGAAATGCTGGAAACCTTTGTCTTGGTGTTTGCCGCGACAACGATTTCCGTATTAATTGGCGTACCATTGGGCATTATCGCCGCGCATCGACCATGGCTTTATACGCTGATGCGCCCAATTCTTGACTTAATGCAAACCGTGCCTACCTTTGTTTACCTCATTCCAACGCTAGTTCTGTTCGGTTTGGGTATTGTTCCGGGGCTCATTTCGACCATTATCTTTGCCATCGCCGCCCCCATTCGCCTCACCTATCTTGGGATTACTAAAGTACCGGAAGAGTTAGTTGAAGCGGGTAAAGCATTCGGCTCTAGTCGTATGAACTTACTGCTCAAAGTGGAGTTGCCAGCAGCGCTACCCAGCATAATGGCAGGGATCACTCAGTGCATTATGTTATCACTCTCAATGGTTGTGATTGCCGCCTTAGTTGGTGCTGACGGCCTTGGCAAACCCGTGATTCGTGCACTCAACACCGTCAATATTTCTCAAGGTTTTGAAGCTGGTTTAGCCATCGTTTTAGTCGCCATCATTCTTGATCGTTTATGCAAAACCCCACATCAAAATAATAAGGACGCATAATCATGGACGCAATTACCATTAAAAACCTCGATGTTATCTTTGGTCAGAACCCAAATGAAGCACTGCAACGACTCGACGCGGGTGAATCTCGCCAAGAGATTATCGATGCCTGCGGTCAAGTCGTAGGGGTAAACAATGTCAGCCTTACTGTTAAAGAAGGCGAGATTTGCGTCTTGATGGGGCTGTCTGGTTCAGGGAAATCGAGCTTGCTACGCGCGGTGAATGGCTTGAATACCATCAGCCGGGGATCATTAGAATTAAAAGATGGCAAACGCTTTGTTGACCTTGCCAACTGTGATAAAGCAACGCTTCAGCATTTAAGAACAAATCGTGTCTCGATGGTGTTTCAAAAGTTTGCCCTTATGCCTTGGTTATCGGTTTTAGATAACGTGGCGTTTGGCTTAGAAATGCAAGGAATGAGTAAGAAAAAACGCCACCAACATGCTCGTGCTCAGCTAACAATGGTTGGCCTTGCTGAATGGGAAGATAAATTCCCCCACGAACTTTCTGGCGGCATGCAGCAACGTGTCGGTTTAGCACGTGCTTTTGCAATGGACAGTGACATCCTGTTAATGGATGAACCGTTCTCAGCACTTGATCCGCTGATTCGTGCGCAACTGCAAGATGAGTTATTAGATCTACAAAGCAAACTCAACAAAACCATCTTATTTGTTAGCCACGACTTAGATGAAGCACTAAAAATAGGCAATAACATCGCGATTATGGAGTCAGGAAAACTGATTCAGCACGGTAAGCCAGAAGAAATTGTCCTTACACCCAAAACGGACTACGTCAAAGAGTTCGTGGCACACACTAACCCTCTTAACGTACTAAAAGGACGTTCGTTAATGCAGCCCATCGAACAGTTAAAACAACAAGACGAACGTTGGCAGGTCTGCAAAAAACAGGATGTTTGGGTCGCACAACATGATAAAACTCTGACACTATATGGAGCAACGTCGACCGCTCTTATCCACTGGGATACCCAAGTCAGCGATATGTCGAACATTGATTCATCGATGATGATCATTACAACACCTGATATTGATATGCGTAGCGCGATTGAGTTGAAACATCGAACTCAAAATCCGATTCTTCTGATGGAAAATAATCAGCTCGTCGGCGTCTTAAGCGACCAAGAAATTTACAGTGCCCTACTGGGAGATTATCAAACCGAAAAGGCGGCTTAACACTCACCTCTGTACATTGCTGTCAATGTCATGTTAACGCCATCATACCGATGGCGTTATTTTCTAAGCAGGCTGTTGATTCTTAATCACATAGATCAAAAAAAGACGCTAAAAAGCGTCTTTTTTGTTTTTGGAGGCGCGACCCGGAGTCGAACCGAGGTCCACGGATTTGCAATCCGCTGCATAACCAGTCTGCCATCGCGCCTTTAATTTTTTGTTGCTCTTAATGAGCAAAGAATAGATGGTGCCCCGGGCCGGACTTGAACCGGCACGACTCGAAAGTCGAGGGATTTTAAATCCCTTGTGTCTACCAATTTCACCACCAGGGCACGCAATTCTGGATTGCGATGCCGTCAACTGAATCAGTTACACACCATCGAAAATTTTTTGAAGTACATTCGCTAGCTTTATTATTAATAACATTTGGTTATTAACAACATTTGTTATTCAACATTGCTTTGCAGCTTTTAATAACTTTGCTCATCTTGCTGAGCAACTAACTCCTGATATTGTTCTTTCGAGCTTTGCCGTGAGAACGAGGCGTACTTTAACGGATTAAGAAAATGAGTCAACAATAAATTTTCCACTTATGAATCAAGTGACTAAGAATCGACCCGCAAAGGATAGAAGGCGAACAATTAGAGCAACAATCCATCAGTTTTTATCAAGTGATCGTTACCATTTTTTCATCAGTCGCCCGACGAGATTAGGATGGTATGCCCAGCAGTGATCAAACATCGCCATCAACTGTGGATTACCATAGCGAGACAAACTCACCGCATGGAAACGATTTTTTTGATGTTTTAAGGTCGCGATTTTTTCTAGCAGAGCTTCCGGCGGTTTAGGTGCGATGAAATCCGACAATACGACCAAATCTGCATTGCGGTATTTGTCACTGTTCATCAGTTCAACCGATTGTTCTAGCACAGGGTCTAAATCCGTTCCGCCGTGAAATGAATAACTTAAAAAATCACTCGCTTCACGCAAGCCATCTTGCTTGGTCAGCTCATAGGTAATTTGCTGAGTAGAAAACAGCATCACGTAGCACTCGCGCCTCTCAGCAAGCGCGATCTGCATCAGAGCATAAGCCATCGCTTTTGCACACTGTTCTGGGAAACCACTCATGGAACCAGAAGCGTCCACACATACGATGAACGGCCCTTTTTCAATCTCAAACTGTTTGTGCTCTGGTTGGTACGCTTTGACTTTACGCAAGGTGCGAGACTTGCCTTGCATGCGATAGTTCATCAAGCGCTTATCCACTAAATGCTTGTAGAAAACCACCTCAAGTTCAGGATAGGCAAGAAACATGGTTTCGTTGGGTAGCAGTTTGTTCAGATCATCACTTTCGTGGATGCCGACGATGTCATCCGTCGCTTCGTCCGATTTTTCCTCCACCATTTGCAGCGCTTCGGCTGGAGTACGGTTGAGATCCGGGTCATCTACTTCGCCAGCCATGCGCCCAAGCTGTTCAGCAATCTCTTGCAATCCTTTGTTCTTTTTCAAAAATTCCGCATGGCGTTTCATGACACTAATGTCTGTTTTACTGAGCTTCGCCGATGCCATATCCCACAAGCGACCGACGCTGCTTTCATCACCCGATTCCGTGACTTTATCCATGTTTTTCATGGTTTCCATACGCTGGTACAAATCGGCCAACACTTTTTCTTTGTTACTTTCAAGTTCGTTGATTTGCGCTTGTTTAATCGCATGGCAAAGGCTTTGATACCATTGGTCACAAAAGAAATGAGGGAACATGGGGTTATGCAACCCCTTGTTTTTTTCGATTAAACGACGTGCTTGGAGAT
This sequence comes from Vibrio sp. V03_P4A6T147, assembly GCF_002241085.1. Taxonomy (NCBI): domain Bacteria; kingdom Pseudomonadati; phylum Pseudomonadota; class Gammaproteobacteria; order Vibrionales; family Vibrionaceae; genus Vibrio; species Vibrio sp. V03_P4A6T147. The sequence continues at coordinate 4,213 of NZ_NDIO01000065.1, read as the reverse complement.
AAAATGCTGAGTGCCATTCCAACTGTTTGATTATCTCGTTAATCCGGGTAAAGAAGGTCTCTTCATCCCAGTGAATTACTTCTTGGTATAAGGTCAGCTCTTGTTGAAAACGCTCAGTTTCACACACTTTTGTAATGCGTTTTTTGACACTACCACGCCACTTAGTTAGGTGATTTTTAACTGAATTCGCCACGCCGCGGTTTTCAGCCATCATCATCACTTGCGAGCGCGCAAGCAAATCATTCACTGCCGTATCAATGATTCCCGAATCGGCAATCATTAACGCTAAATTTAAACCATCGGCACCAAGCATCTTCTCTCCTTACGCAAAAAACTGGTTTAGGTTTTTAAAACGAAGCACCGTTTTTTCGCATTCGGTATGAGTCGATTCAAGTAATTGCTGCAGATGCTGCAGCGTCGCTTCCATAGCGGTGGGCAACTCCGGATCAATGAAGTTATGCGGCAAAGCGCCGTGAAACTTAGAACGCACTTTACGCAAATGGTGTTCGGCATGTTGCAACTGTGCAACGGCTTGATCCGCTTTCGTAAGCCACTCTTGATAAAGACTTTCGTCTAAACCTTGCTCAGTCACCAAACTCACCAACACCGAGCGATTAGCAATATCTTTCAGAACGAGGTTATTACCAGCATCTAAATCAAATCTTAAACGGCACAAATTGGTATTTTGATTCACATAACCATACACATCGCCATGCCCCTCTTTGATCGTTCTTTCAAGCTCGCTTTTAGGCACATAAACCCAGCGGCTATCGCCTTTTTCGGCCTCAGAGACGGACATATTGCTTTGCAGCAATACCAATTTGACCAAGTCATGAGCGGTGCCTACCTGATAGGTTTTTGCCGATTTGGTATCAAACTGATGCACTTGCTTTTTAATCAAACCCGATGATGTTTCCAGCGAGAGCAACATGCCAAATTCAGACTCTAGCTCTTCTTGAATCTCAGCCAGCTCTTCACGACACACTACGATTTGATGTTCAACTTCTTGTTGGTCAAAAGCATGTTTCAACGCAAAGTCGCGTATAACGCGGCGCACAATATCGCGAGAATCGGGGCTATTCCAAAGACAATCTTGCAGCAGCAGTAAATCAAGCGGGTTGATTGAGTCGCGGCCATTAAAAAACGCACTCGCTTTGAGCAGCTTCACCGCTTTTTTCCAACGACGATCTGAAACGTACATATCAATACTTGCCGCAGCGGGCTGATTTTCAACGGCATGCTCTAGCATGTTTTTCAGCTCAAATAACTTTTCAAACACATCATCTGTCAACAGTAAATCGTCAAGTTGTCGCTGCCATGAGTGGTACTCTTCATCGGTAATCGCAAGCCCTTCAGGGATGCGCGCTTCTTGTGGCGTACCGACAGTCAGCATCGATTTGAAATTCTGCTTATTTTGAATACGGTTGACAAACACACGCACTAACATGCGATCGTACAAGGCATCTAAACCACTCTCTTCATCCGGTAATTCGTTCGATGCCGAAACCAGAAGACGCATTGGTACACATTCAATATCGCTCCCATTTTTGAAGGTTTTTTCATTCACAACCGTTAATAAGGTGTTCAAAATGGCGGGGCCTGCTTTCCAAATTTCATCAAGAAAAACCACTTGTGCGGTAGGAAGATAGCCTTTGGTTAGGCGAACATAGCGCCCATTATCTTTTAATTCTTGAATGCTTAATGGACCAAATACCTCTTCTGGTGTTGAGAAACGCGTCATGAGGTATTCAAAATAACTGCTGTTATCGAAGGCTTGGATCAGACGTTTCGCAATCAAACTTTTTGCAATACCAGGAGGGCCGAGTAGGAAAACACTTTCCCCCGCTAAAGCAGCCAGTAGACAAAGTTTGATGGTGTCTTCACGCTCATAAACACCATCCGATAAAGCCTTAGCAAGCTTATTTATGCGCTCTGAAAGTAGCGCTTTTTGCGCATGAGATGCAGGAGTAAAATTGATCACTTAAGCGCTCCAAATGGTTTGTATACATAACTTTATACGACTGTTATTGTTTTGTTACAAATAGATTTTAGTATAAGCGCCCACTTATAGCAGATCTCTTTTCTGTGAAATTCTTCGAAATCAATGTTTGCATATATGAGACTGACATCACTGATTGTGCAAGCAATATTGATACTTAGGTTATCGTTTTACTTTGTCTTAGCCACAGATTCTCGGTAAGGTTGAACCCTTATCACCATATCAGTCATTGGCTAGCCACAATTAAAGAAGAGTTTGCATGAGCAAAACCATACATACATGGAAAACCATTTCATTAGTGCAAGAGGATGTAACCCTTCCTACCGGCAAAAGCATTGAGCACACCACCATAGTCCATCCGGGCGCGGCCGTGATTTTGCCGATCACAGAACAAGGCGATATTATTCTGATTAATCAGTTTCGCCCCTCACTCAAAAAGTGGTTGTTAGAGCTCCCAGCAGGCACTTTAGAAAAGGGGGAGCTTCCAGCCGAATGCGCGCACCGTGAGCTTGAAGAAGAGACAGGGTACAGTGCAAGTGAGCTGATCACTTTAGGGCAAGTCACACCATTAGCTGGATTTTGTGACGAAATACAGCACCTGTTTGTCGCTAAACAGTTGAGCAAAACTGCACGATTATCATGCGACGATGATGAAGTCATTGAGGTGGTGACGCTTTCGATCCAGGAATTGGAGCAAAAAATCATCACTGGGCAAATCACAGATTCAAAAACTATTGCCTGCCTAAGTAAGGCGAAGCTGTGTGGCTATCTATAAAATACTTAGCTATCGATAAAGTGCTTAGTTATCAATAAAGCACAAGCACAGATAAGCATTGAAGTGAAAATGCTTCTAGCAAAAATAGAAAAACGCATGAGGAGATTATATGGATTTTCGATCAGATACCGTTACTAAACCCACCGCCGCGATGCGTGAAGCAATGGCTAATGCCGACGTGGGTGATGATGTGTATGGCGATGACCCAACCGTCAACGCCTTAGAAGAGTGGGCCGCGCAGCGACACGGTTTTGAAGCGGCGCTATTTACCACGTCAGGCACACAAGCCAACCTGCTGGGTTTAATGTCACATTGTGAGCGTGGCGATGAGTACCTGTGTGGCCAACAAGCGCACAACTACAAATATGAAGCTGGGGGCGCCGCGGTTCTTGGCTCTATTCAGCCGCAGCCAATCGAAAATAACCCTGATGGCACGTTAGACTTCGATAAACTGCGCGCGGCCATTAAACCTGATGATGCCCACTTTGCTCGCACGCGACTACTTAGCCTTGAAAACACCATCAATGGCAAAGTTCTACCACTCGCCTATTTAGCGCAAGCGCGAGCGTTTGTTGATCAACACCATTTGGCACTGCATTTAGATGGCGCGCGCGTATACAACGCCGCTGTAGCGCTGGATGTGGATGTTAAAGAGATTGCGCAATACTTTGACTCAATGACGGTCTGTTTATCTAAAGGGCTTTCCGCTCCTATCGGCTCGCTGCTGTTGGGTTCAAAAACCTACATTGCCAAGGCTCGACGTTTAAGAAAAATGCTCGGTGGCGGCATGCGTCAAGCCGGCATTTTGGCCGCAGCAGGCCATCTTGCATTGACTGAACAAGTCACTCAGCTGAAGACTGATCACGACAATGCCCAATATTTAGCGCGCAAATTAGCGGACTTAAACGGGTTTTCCGTCAATCCAGATTTAGTGCAAACTAACATCGTATTTGCCAAATTAGCTGATTCTATCGATATCCATACAATTACCAATCAGTTGGCGCAAGATGGAATAAAAGTTTCGCCAGGCAATCCGGTACGTTTTGTGACCCATAAAGACGTCTCACACGATGATATTGATTTTCTAATCAGCAAACTCTCCCTTTATCTCTGATCCAATTAACATTGTGCAGTCATAACCTTATCATCGGTTATGACTGCCAAAGCGTTTTTTCCGTGAAACTACCTCTCAAATCTGGTACAACTGCGCTCGTTAAAAAATGAGACGAGTTAAAAAATGACCAAAAGACAAGGCCGCCGAAGTGCCACTGATGCCCAAAAAACCAAAAGAGACATTCTAGTGGTCGCTGCGGATCTGTTTTGCGAGCTAGGTTATGCACGAGTGTCATTACGAACGATCAGCGAAAAAGCTGGGGTTTCGCACAGTTTGCTGCGTCATCATTTCGGTAGTAAAGAGCAAATATGGCGCAGTATCAGCG
>NZ_NDIO01000136.1:0-8100 GCF_002241085.1 Vibrio sp. V03_P4A6T147 | reverse complement strand
TTACCGTCTCGCTTATTTCTATTCAGCAACTGAGCATTGTTCGCTCGGAAATAGAATCCCTAGTTACAAAAAGTCTGAATGAAATGGAAGCAGGGGTTAAAAACACCATTGTTTCTGAAATGGAAAGCAAAAAATCCTTGGCTCAGTCAATGACAGAGGTGATTGAGCTTGATCCGCTCAACCGGGATTACGTTAAAAACATTCTTGAAAAACCGAAGTTGAAAAAAAGCTTTTTAGCCATAGGGTTAGGGTATGAATCCGATGGCAAAGTGGTGGAGAATGATGACGGTTGGGAGCCAAGCGCTGATTACGATCCTCGCAAGCGCCCTTGGTTTGTGGATGCTAAAGCATCGAAAAAACTTATCGTTACAGCGCCGTATGTCGATATTTCTACCAAAAATGTGATCATTTCTATTGGTACGCCTATTTATGATCAAGGTCGATTCTCTGGTGCCATGTTCTACGATATGGAATTGACGGGTTTAGCTGAATTGGTGAACTCTATTAATTTATTCGATGCGGGTTACCTCTTTATCGTTTCAGGTGACGGAGCGACGATTGCTCACCCTGATACCAAAAATAATGGTGAGAAGTTATCGACTTATTTACCGCAAGTGACTCTGAAAGAGGGGGACCAACAGATTGAAATTGATGGTACCCGTTATCTCGTCAGCTTCACTCATATTCCAAGTGAGAACTGGTACATCGGTGCGATTGTTGATGAATCCATCGCCTTCAATGCGATTGGCGTATTACGCAATAGCTCTATTATCTATACGTTAATTGGGCTTGTGTTGAGTGTGATTGGCTTGACGCTACTGATTAAAGTGTTAATGCGTCCATTAGGTGTGCTCAATGAAGCGATTCAAGATGTCGCCTCAGGGCAGGGGGATTTAACCAAACGCTTGGATACCAATACGGACCAAGAGTTTGCTCAACTCGCATCAGGGTTTAATACCTTTACTGAGACGCTGCAAAAGCAGATCACGCAATCAAAAGCGATTGGTGAAGAGATCATGCGTGGCACAGAGCTCACGGTGCAAGGTGCTCATGAGTCAGCAGAAGCGATGCGCACTCAGTTACAAGAGTTAGAGCAACTAGCCACTGCAATGCACGAAATGGCAGTGACATCGACAGAAGTTGCCAATAATGCGCAAGGTGCAGCAGCAGCGGCGAAAGAAGCCGATGAAGCAACGCAAGATGGTTCCAGTGTGGTCAGTGAAACGACATTGTCGATCGACAATTTATCGGCCCGCATTGACCAAGCGGTGGAAGAGGTGAAAGGCCTAGAGTCCGCGACGGCAAATATTGAAACTATTTTGAAAGTGATTAATGACATTGCTGATCAAACTAACTTGCTTGCCTTAAACGCGGCGATTGAAGCGGCTCGAGCGGGTGAATCTGGCCGTGGCTTTGCCGTTGTTGCTGATGAAGTGCGTACACTAGCTCAGCGCACTCAGCAATCGACCACCGAAATTCGTAGTATGATTGAGCAATTACAAGCAGGAGCGAGTTCGGTTTCTTCGGCTATGAATGAAAGTAAAACGACGGCTGTTGATGCGGTGAATAAAGCGAAAACGGCAAATTCGGCATTGAACCGTATTCGTGATGCGATACAAGTGATTTCGGACATGAATATCCAAATTGCATCTGCGGCAGAAGAGCAAAGCCTTGTGGCTGAAGAGATCAACACCAATACAGTGAAGATTAAAGATTTGTCGACGCAAGTGGCACAATCTGCTGAAGAAGCCAATATCGCAATGCAGGTTCAAACGGAAAACGTTCGTGAGCAAGATGCTCTGCTCAATAAGTTCATTGTGTAATTACACATCAACTTTTGATTAGCCGTGTTACAAAAATGCCAGTATTAAGAACTGGCATTTTTTATTTCAGTCGAGTTTTGATTATTGGGCGTTTAGATAATCAAGTACCACTTCATGGTGATCTTTGGTTTTGAATTTATCAAAAACCTGTTCAATGATACCTTGCTCGTTAATTAAAAAGCTAATCCGGTGTAGGCCATCATAAACTTTGCCCATGAACTTCTTCTCACCCCATACGCCAAACTGCTCAGCAACCACGTGGTCTTCATCGGATAATAAAGTAAAGTTTAAGTGATCACGTTCAATGAACTTTCCTAAACGCTTCACGGGATCGGTGCTGACTCCGAGTACCACTACGTTGTGAGCATCGAGTTCCGCTTTTACATCTCGAAGGCCTTGAGCCTGAACAGTACAACCTGGTGTCATGGCTTTAGGATAAAAGTAGAACAACACCTTTTTCCCTGAGAAATCAGCAAGGGAAACGGTATTTCCATCTTGATCTAAAAGTGAAAAAGCAGGTGCTGGCGTGCCTGCAGTAAGCGTTTTCATTATTCTTCCTTTTTTATTGACTGTTTTTTATAAAGTTGAGCGAACCTTGTACATCCAGTGTCTTGCATAAACTGTCAAATTCTTCTTGTAGTTGCATTAAGTTACACCCTGAATCGACACTGGCGGTAATGGCAATATGAAATTGGTCGTGATCAAGATGTAACTTCGATTTATGAATCGTCTGCGCACTTAGTGAAGCCATACCAATATTACGATTGGCAAAAAATTGAGTGAATTTCTCTGTTAGGCCAATTTTGTCTTCAGACTCAACAAACACTTCAACCGTATAGGCATTATCTTGATAATCATGAGGTGATGTACGTTTCATGATGGTGATGAGATCATGTTGTTGGCCTAATAAAGGTAAGGTTGTCTCTACTCGGGTGATGTGGTTTGTATTGCCAGAGACCAGCATGATGAGCGTGAACTCTTTGCCAAACAAAGCAATTCGGCTATCGATGATATTGCAGCCTGATTGCGTAACTAAACGTACCACTTCATTACAGATACCAGGGCGGTCTGTCCCTACAGCAGTGATCACTAGATGCTGAGTCATAATATCGCTTCACTTTTATCGTTTTGGGCATGTTATCACAGTTAAATTATAGAGGAACGGTGGTGGAATAGCTTTTTAAGAACTCCGTCTTGAAAATAACGTGTTGTTGACATCGACATATTCAGATCCGCTATAAAGTTGCCCTTAATTGATGTTGTTTGTTAAACCTCTAACATCTGATAAATATTCATCCAAATGGGCTGATTAAGCGAATTTAATCCCTTGTGTTTTTCAATCGCCTTACAGTACCATGCAGAAAGTAACAAATTAGGGAGATGGACATGTTTTCAGGAAGTATCGTAGCGCTCATTACACCGTTTAATCATGATGGTGAGGTTGATTTTGTTAGTTTGAAGAAGCTGGTGGACTTTCACGTGACAGCCGGAACTGACGCCATTGTTGCCGTCGGAACAACGGGTGAATCTGCCACGCTAACCGTTGAAGAGCATGTCAAAGTTGTCGCAAAAACCGTCGAGTTTGCCGAAGGACGTATTCCTGTGATTGCGGGAACGGGTGCGAATGCTACTCATGAAGCGGTAACGTTTAGCCGTTTATTAAATAATACAGGTATTGCTGGCTGTTTAAGTGTGACTCCTTATTACAATAAACCAACCCAAGAAGGTTTATTTCAACACTACAAAGCAATTTCTCAACAGACTGATATCCCTCAGATTCTCTATAATGTACCAGGCCGTACAGCGGTTGATTTGCGTCCTGAAACCGTCGCTCGCCTTGCTGAAATTAAAACGATTGTCGCCTTAAAAGATGCAACGGGTGATTTGAGCCGAGTGGCTCTGCATCGTGAACTTTGTGGAAAAGACTTTATCTTATTAAGTGGTGATGACGCGACAGGTTTGGAGTTTGTTAAATTAGGTGGACAAGGTGTTATTTCGGTGACGAATAATATTGCCGCTAAAGATATGGCGCAGATGATGCACTTAGCATTAGAAGGCCGATTCGACGAGGCTGAGCTTATTAATCAACGTTTAATGCCTTTGCATAAAGGTCTGTTTGTTGAGTCGAGCCCGATTCCAGTGAAATGGGCTGCTCACAAAATGGGATTGATTACAAATGGTGATCTACGTCTACCTTTGACTGAACTGTCTGAACCAGCACGACCAACTGTTGCCCAAGCCATGACCGAAGCTTGTATCTTCTAAATCGATTCAATATTGTGCCGAGGCTTTTTCCTCGGCAGTCTAGGAGTTTGAATGAAATTTACTCATCAGCTAGTTATCAGTTCACTAGCTGTTTTTGTTTTAAGCGCATGTGCTGGTAACGCTTCTCAGCGTCGCCAAGCAAAAGATGATTTTGCTTATTTAGAAACCCCTGCTCTAAAAGAGTGGCAACTTCCTGAAGGAGCCACTCCGCAGTTTTACCCTAATTACCAGATCCCTGAAGGTGACTTCCAAGGTGGCATTGGCCGTACTGTGGATATTCGTCCTCCTCAACAAGTATTAGAATTGATCCCTGGTGCGCGTGCCGAGCGCCAAAATGGCGAAGTGACATTATGGATGATCAAGCAAGAGGAAGCCGATAAGGTGTGGCAAACTGCGTTAGCCATGCTTAAAGAGCGAGACATTGGTATCGCTGCACAAAGTGAAAACCAGATTGATACTGATTGGGTGACTTGGGTTTCTGAAGATGAAGAAGTTGAGATTGGTAGCCGCTACCAAATCTCACGGGTGATGGCGAATAATCGTTTTGGTTTTAAGATTTCATTGACTGGTTGGCGTGAAGGTGGCAAAGAGATGCCAGTGAGTGCCACCAATAAAGAGCGTTATAATGCGTTCATGACCAATTTGGTCACGGCTCGTTACGATACCGATCTACGTCAAGAAGCAGCACGTAAAGCCCAACAGTTGGTTAAACAGATCCCCATTACGATGGGCAGTGACCGTAGTGGTTTCCCTGTAATTATTGCTCGTACCTCTTACGATGTTCTGTGGCAACGTTTGCCTAATCTTATGCCGCAGATCGGTTTTACGCTCGAAGAGCGCAACCAATCTCAAGGTACAATAAAAGCGAAATACTCCGCGCCAGATGACGCCTTTTGGCAAGACATTGGCGTGAAACCTATCTCGCTAAAAAGTGGAACTTACACCTTCTTGTTAGGTGATCTAGGTAACCGTACCTCGATCAACGTGACCAATTCAGCCGGCAAGCCAGTGGAAGAAGAACTACTGAAAGATATGGTACCTGTACTGTCGGCGATTGCCGAGCGTCAGTAATTGTGATGACGAATCCATGAAAAATAAAGGGACGAAAGTCCCTTTATTTTTGCTCTGAATCTGAGTCTTCGTGCTTATCAAGTTCGTTGAGTTTATCCAGATCACTCTTTTTCCCTTTCAAGCCAAATTTCATGTTAGCCGTGTATTTCAGCGCGGCAATATTACCGATAAACACCGCTAAGATTACAATAGTGATAACCCAAGGGTTGGTAATGAATTCCATATCAGGACTCCGGTTGGCTGATGTTAACAATGTACTGAGTGTAGATCCGATCTAAGTTCTCTTGTACCGTCGACACACCTAGGAGCGGCATGTTTTCAAGCTGTGTCGCCAATACGCTTGGCGTCAACAGGTCAAGGCAGTCTTTAGCCGCTGTTTTGTGGCTAATATGCCAAGGTTCAAACGCAACACCGCCTTTCTTTCCTTGGTAGGGGAAGAAAAAACCAAACTTAGGTAAATGCTCTTTCATCCATTGATAAAAAGGAGCTTGGTGGCCTGAGAGATATTCCCAAGGTTCAAGCTTGAGCGTGACACCTGTCGGTAATGCTTTGCGATCAAAAACATCAAAGTCACACCCCCAATGGTGGCGGCTGCTACCGGGCAGCGCTGACCAGCGCAAAATCGTGAATATCTTTTGTTCTTCGCTTAACTGAGCAGGGTTTATCGGTTGACTGTTATTATCCAGTAATTCGGCTTGCCCTGACATTTTCCGATTCCAGATGTTCAACTGGCGTTCAAAATCACGAAACCCACTGGCGATATGGAAATCAAAACCAGCGTCGTCAGCCGCTTGTTTTAGAGCGAGCAAATCTTGGATCACCCCGGGGTGAACCAAGAAAGATTTCCGCCCAATCAGTACTGATGTTAAATGGGAGTCGGTTTGTCCGGTCAACTGCTCTGGAGTCATGGGTTACACCAATAAATTCTCTAGGGTTTTTTGGTACATATCCGTCAGTTTCTCTAAATCGGCAATCTTAACGCACTCGTTAACTTTATGAATTGTCGCGTTAACAGGACCAAGTTCGACCACTTGTGCGCCCATCTGGGCAATAAAGCGTCCATCAGATGTGCCCCCTGTCGTCAATAGCTCTGGGGATTTGTGGTTCACCTCATCGACGGCTTTAACGACGGCAGTCAGTAATGAGCCCGTATCGGTCAAGAAAGGTTGGCCGCTTAATGTCCAGCGTAATTCATAATCCAATCCATGGGCATCTAAGATAGAATGCACGCGGCGCTTGATCTCTTCATCGGTTAACTCGGTACTGAAACGGAAGTTAAACTGCACGTCAAACTCACCGGGGATGACGTTTGATGCTCCCGTGCCAGCTTGCAAGTTTGGAATTTGGAAGCTGGTCGGTGGGAAATAAGCGTTCCCTTCATCCCATTTTATTGCCGCAAGTTCGGCTAACGCTGGCAAGGCTTGGTGAATCGGGTTATTGGCAAGGTGAGGATAAGCAACGTGTCCTTGAATCCCTTTAATCTGTAGATCGCCTGTAATTGAGCCTCGACGACCATTTTTTATCACATCGCCCACACTTAATGTACTCGATGGCTCACCAACGATACACATATCAATTGGCTCATTACGCGCCATTAACGTATCGACTACGCGAGTGGTGCCATTGATGAATGGCCCTTCTTCATCTGAAGTGATCAAAAAGGCAATCGAACCTTGATGGTTAGGGTGCTGTTCAATAAAGCGCTCGACAGCGACAACCATGCAAGCAAGCGAGCCTTTCATATCTGCCGCCCCGCGCCCATGTAAATAACCATCAATTACAGTGGGTTCAAACGGCGCTGTATGCCACTGCGCTAAAGGACCCGCGGGAACCACATCCGTATGGCCAGCAAAGGCAAAAAGAGGCGATTGAGTGCCGCGGCGAGCCCAAAAATTAGTGGTATCTTCAAAGACCATTGTTTCCACTTCAAACCCTAGCGCTTGTAAGCGTTTAATCATCAGGTCTTGGCAACCTGCATCCTCAGGAGTTACTGATTGGCGACTAATGAGATCTTTTGCGAGCGCCAGTACAGGGCTGTCTGTCATCCTTGAAATCCTTGTATTAAGAGAAAATAGCAGCGTATTGCTGAGCATTAAAACCGAGATGGTAATGGGTATCGACCAATAAGATAGGTCGTTTGATCATAGCTGGTTGTTCAACCAACAAAGTCACAACACTGTGAGCATCTAACGACTCTTTTTGTGACGGCGTGAGCTGACGAAAGGTTGTACCGCGTTTATTGAGTACATTTTCCCAACCAAGCGCTTGGCAAAATTGAGCCACGAGCTCGGCATCAATACCTTGTTTACGGTAGTCATGAAATTGGTAATCCACCCCCGCAGCTTCCAACCATTTCCGTGCTTTTTTAATGGTGTCGCAGTTGGGAATGCCATACATAGTGATCGTCATAAAAATCCTTGTTGAGGCGTATTATTTTTTTAATGGTCAAATCCTATCAGGAAGCGCTGTGGCTTACAAAATAGAGATGCTTTTATTTCGTTGTTTAAAAAAAATGTGTTTCAGTTGCTTACGATTGGAAAGTTATTGATCGAACGCAACACTCTAAATGTGAAAACAGAAATAATGAAGCGGCACAGTAATAGGAGGTGTCAATGGAACTGAGTCCTGTTTTTGCAAGGCGACTGTATTTAGCTTTGTTAGTAGAAAGCCTTGAAAGACCAAACGTGCCCAAACTCATCGAAAAAACGGGGTGGCCTCGCCGTACGATTCAGGATGTCCTGAAAGCACTGCCAGGAATAGGGATTGAACTGATGTTTGTTCAAGATGGAAGGCGTCACAATGATGGTTACTATCAACTCTCTGATTGGGGGCCATTTGATAGTCAATGGGTATTAGATCGTCGCTGTGATATTGCGACTAGCCTTGGATTTAGTGCATAAGCCAGCATTTGCTGGCTTTTTTATTTTCCTATATTTATATC
>NZ_NDIO01000023.1:0-8096 GCF_002241085.1 Vibrio sp. V03_P4A6T147 | reverse complement strand
GGTCTGCGTCCTATTCATTAAACACAAGAGTCAGATGGCTATCATGCGGTGCGATGAAGTCAACGCAGTGCTTAACTCATACCATTGATTAAGGCGAAATGAAGTATGTGGAAAAGTGTCAAAGTGATCTTTGTTACCCAAGTTGTTCTGGCAGTGTCCATTGTGTTGGGCATTTCTAGTTACATTGATTACCAGTCAAAGAAAGCGGAGTTGCAGCATAGCCTAGATACATCAATCTTGAATGCAAAAGAGCGTTTGAGCTACAGCCTACCTAAAGCAATTTGGGATTTTGATTTACATGCCGCCAAACTCACTATTTCAGCAGAGTTAAATAACCCAGACATACAAGCGGTTAGAGTGAAAGATGCGGGTGGTACACCGCTTCTTTTCCTGAGTACATCACCCGACTCTCAAGATGTGAAAGAGATGGAACCCAATGAGGGGAAACAATACGAATCCATGCTCTCTTCGGTGCAAAAGCTCACCTTTGTTGAGTATGAAAAGGAAAATGAAGTTGGTCAGGTAGAGCTTTTCTATAACACAGATAGGCTAGAAAAAACCTTGTTACAAAGTCTGCAATATAGCCTGATTGAGTTGCTGATTTTAGATAGCGTAATGATTGTATTCCTAATTTTGGCGTTAACGAAAACCGTCCTTCGCCCGCTCAACGATTTGACAGAGCGAGTGGCCGATCTTGCAACCGGTGAAGGGGATTTAAGTCGCATCATTCCAGAACCCAAATATAGAGAGTTTTCGCAGATCATCCGCAGTATTAATCATTTTACGGAGTCGCTAAGGGAGATAGTTGTACAAGTAACGAATGCTTCTGTGCAGTTAAAAGACACCGCAGAGATGAGTGGTCAGGTTGCCATGAGAAATGCGCAGCAAATTGATCAACAAAAACACAGTTTATCGACCGTCGCTGCCGCTTCCACACAGATGAGTCAGTCGGTGGCAACAGTGGCTGAAACCGCTAATGACGCCGCAAGGCAAGCAAGTGAGGCTTCTCAACTGGTCGATAATGTTTACCAATCAATAGAACGCTCTGCTGCCGAGATTGTAAACATGCGTTCCGAAATGGGTTCGGTAAACGCGGAAATGCATAAGCTGCTTGATGAAGGGCGAAAAATATCAACGGTGGTCGGGGTGATTAATGACATTTCCGAGCAAACCAACTTGCTGGCACTGAACGCTGCTATTGAAGCGGCACGCGCAGGTGAGCATGGCCGTGGTTTTGCAGTAGTGGCTGACGAAGTGCGCAACCTTTCGACCAAAACCAGCCAATCACCGAACAGATCAAACCAATATTCGCTCACTTAGCAGTGCAACAGAATCGGTTGAGCAAGAAATTATTCGCATCTCTAATTTGTTAGAAAGCACCGCTAAGCGAGTATCAGAGTCACAACATTCTGTGGAGCAGGTGAAAAATACTATCTCTGAAATTTCTGAAAGAAATGGCGAGATTTCGCATGCCACAGAAGAGCAGAAACAAGCCATTGATGAAGTCAGTCAGGCGATTGTTGAAGCATCAGAGGCCACTAATGAGCTGTCGAGTAGTGGTCAAGATAATGCTCAGAGAACGAAAGAAGTTCTTCAACTGAGCTCAAATATTAAAACTCATATGCGTAAGTTCAAAACATAAGTTCCACCTTCAAGGAGAAGAAAGTATGAAGCGTCTGTTGATCTTTATTTTCAGTATGATGATGGCCTTACCGAGTAGCTTTGCTGCTACTATTACGGCTGCGCAAGATCCATGGCCACCGTTTATTTCACCGGATAAAAGCATGCCGGGGCTATCGGTAGAAATCGCTGTTGCGGCTATGAAAACACAGGGCTATGACGTCAATTTTCAAATCATGCCTTGGTCACGAGCATTAGATGAGGTGAGTAAAGGCAGAATTGATCTGTTGCCCGCAACTTGGTATACGCAGGAGAGAACGGCTTATTTACTTTACAGTGACTCATATTTAGAAAATGAACTGAGCTTTATTAAAAGAGCAGGCGATGCTTTCGAATTTTCAGGTTTAAATAGTTTGAGTGGTAAACAAGTTGGCATCGTTAGGGGCTATGGTTATGGGGATGACTTTTTATCCGCCACTAATTTCAACAAACCAGACGCTAATGATCTCACGACTAACTTGAAGAAACTGCAAGCCAAACGAATTGATCTTACCCTTGAAGATAAGTTGGTCGCGTTATCGACCATGAAAGAGGCGGGCTTAAATAGCAGTGATTTTCAGTTTACCACGGCATCTTTGTCTAAAAATCCTTTACATGTTACCTCAGGCAAAGCGAACCCTAATGCGCAGAAATATATTGATGCGTATAACAAAGGGTTAGCCACGATTAAAGCTGACGGAACATTTGATGCCATTTTAGCGAAATACGGTATTCAGTGATTTTTTTAAAAAAAGGCCGCAGTTTTAACGCTGCGGCCTTTTCTATTCCAATAGGATTTGAATCCTTTGAAGTAAGCATTGGGGTAAATATTAGCGCTTTGAGCCGCGCTGCTCAGCTTTACGTGCTAATTTTTGCGCACGCTTTTGCTCGATCAGTGATGCGGTATCGCCGCCAATGTGTGCTTCTCCACGCTGTTTTGCGAGCTGAACTTGTTTTTCTCGCTCACGGAAACGGGCCAGTTGTTCCGCAGAGTGAGTACCGAAGCAGGATGGGCAACTGACGCCTTGCTCGTAGACTTCGCTCTGTTTGTCTTCATCGGTAATCGGCAAACGGCAAGCGTTACATACATCGTAGTGACTCTCTTTTAAAGCGTGCCCTACAGCCACTCTGCCATCAAACACATAGCAGTCACCTTGCCATAAGCTCTCTTCTTGCGGCACTTCTTCTAAGTATTTCAAAATGCCACCTTCGAGATGGTACACCTCATCGAACCCTTGCTCTTTTAAATAAGCCGTGGATTTTTCACAGCGAATCCCACCAGTACAAAACATCGCGACTTTTTTGTGTTTCTCTGGTGCGAGGTTCTTCTTCACATAATCAGGAAACTCACGAAAGGTTTCAGTGTGTGGGTTAAGCGCATTTTTGAAGGTGCCGATTTGGATTTCATAATCATTACGGGTATCGACAACCAGCACATCAGGGTCTGAAATTAGCGCATTCCAGTTTTCTGGTTTCACGTAAGTGCCCACAACGTGACGAGGGTCAATACCTTCAACGCCCATAGTGACAATCTCCTTTTTTAGCTTCACTTTGGTACGGTTAAATGGCTGCTCTGAGGCTTGTGATTCTTTGTAAACCGTGCCTTTCAAATTCGGTTCAGCATCAAGCCAAGCCAGTAGCACATCTATCCCTTTGCGTGTTGATGCCACGGTGCCGTTAATTCCTTCACTGGCTAATAATAGCGTGCCACGAATTTGGTTTTCCTCCATTAGTTCAAGAAGCGGTGCTTGCAGCTCTTGGTAGTGATTGAGTTCAACAAACTTATAGAGTGCACAGACGACGTACTGACTCATGGGGTACCTTTTAAAAAACGATATAAAGAATTGAGGCGCATTATAGCGAAGGGACGCGCCCACAAATACGGACAATTATTAAGGACAATATTAGATGGGGTAGACCATTGGGAAATCCATGGTTGGATGTGCTGCGACAAGCGACGAGTAGCCATACACCTGCTCAATTCTTTCTGCATTGAGCGCTTCCCAAGGTGGCGCATCACAAACCAGTTTGCCATTGTGCAGCATCACCATGCGATCTGCATATTGAGCCGCAAGGTTGAGATCGTGCAGCACGACTACAACAGCGCACTGCTCTTGGCGTGCTAATGAACGTGCAATGCGCAGTGTATTGTGCTGGTGAGCCAGATCTAACGCTGACGTTGGTTCATCCAGCATCAGGATTTTTTTGTCACCGGAGTGGTGAAGTTGAGTTAATACCCGCGCCAGATGTAAACGTTGTTTTTCACCACCCGATAAAGCCGGGTAGAGATTGTTCGCTCTATCGCTGATATCGGTTTGTTGCATGTAGTGTAGCGCCACTTCACTGACTTGTTGGTGGCTTAAATTTAATGGCAGTGCGCCTAATTCCACCACTTCTTGAGCGATAAAAGGAAAGCTCAACGTACTTTGCTGCGGAAGAATAGCCAAGTGCTTTGCTAACTCATTCGGTTGCCACAGTGCTTGCGGAACACCGAAGTAAGCCATTTTGCCTGTTGATGAGATTTCACCGCTGAGTATTTTCAGCAAGGTACTTTTTCCAGCACCATTGGGGCCAAGTAACGCTGTGACTTGACCTGAAAAAATCTCAATATCAATCTTATCCAAAATGGTTCGATGGCCAAATGTAACCGATATATTACTGGCTTGGATCGCTGCCGTTGTACTCAAAATACTTTGCCTTTTTGTTGAAACAGAAGATAAAGGAAGAAAGGTGCACCCACCAGCGCAGTCACAATCCCGACAGGCAGCTCCGCAGGTGCCACTGCTATACGGGCAAACATATCGGCGACAGTGAGTAAGAGTGCACCAAGTAAAGCTGAAATGGGGATCAAACTACGGTGATCGGGGCCAACCAGCATCCGGCCTAGATGAGGGATGACTAAACCGATAAAACCAATCATACCCACCGCGCTGACGGTCACTCCAACGCCGAGTGCGCTGAGTAAAATCATTGAACGTTTAAGCCGTTGCACAGAAATGCCTAGATGACGCGCTTCAGACTCGCCAAGTAATAATGCGTTGAGCGCCATCGCTTGACGAGAGAAAGAGACGAGCAGCAGCAGTAAGGTCACAGCGCACAAGAGAATGTTTTGCCAGTTTGCACCCGCCAGTGATCCCATTGACCACAATGAGAGATCGCGTAGCATTTGATCGTCTGCAACATAATTCAAATAGCCAATACCCGCCCCCGATAGCGCGCTGATGGCGACGCCTGCGAGTAGCATGATGGTGACGGAAGTACCAAATTTACTGGTGCCTAATTGGTAAACCAACAAGGTAGTCAATGCACCGCCTAAAAAGGCAAAAATAGGTACCACCGCAGCGCTCATCCACGGGTTGGAAAACAGCGCTAAATTGGCGAATAGCACAATCGCAAGTGCGGCTCCGAGGGCTGAACCTGCCGAAACACCGATAATGCCAGGCTCAGCTAATGGATTACGAAACAAGCCTTGCATCACCGTTCCGCACAGCGCCAAAATTGCGCCGACCAACAAGCAGAGCAGGGTCCGCGGAAAGCGTATCTCGTGGATGACTAAATTGATGTGCGCGGCAATGTCATTGGAGTGCAGCACGAGACTTTTTATGCTGTCACTGAAGCTGATATTCATTGGACCAACGGTGACAGAATAGAGGCTCACTAAGATTACCAAAACTAACAGCGTTGCATTCACCACATTTTTTGAGAGATGACGTAACAAAATAAGCTCCTTAAGGATAGAGCAATGCGTTTAGACGTTGCGCTTCAGCCAAGCTTTTAAGGCCTAACCCGCCGACGAGAGCGTGGCCATCGATGGTGATGATCTGCTTATTTATCCCAGCCGGAGTTGCTACTAACGTCGGTATGGATTGCAAAATGGCGTCTGCTCCTCCGAGTTTTTCATAACTGCGGCCACTGACTAAAATCACGTCCGGTTGCATCTCAATTATCGCTTCCATCGACAGTGGTTTATAAGACGTCACTTGTTCAGCGGCTGGGTTAACCGCGCCAGCCAACTCAATAATGCTGTTTGGCGTGGTGTCACTGCCCGCTACGTTGGCTGCTCTTCCTTCGTGGATAAGAAGAAATAGCACTTTTTTCGGAGTCTTGTGGGTAGATTGATGGTGGGTTAACGCCGCTATTGTGCTTTGAACTTGCTGTTTGAGCGCTTTAGCTTGAGGCTTTGCATCAGCGAGCGTCGCGATTTGGTCAATGCGTGCCAACAACCCCTGTGGTGTGGATTCATCATTCACCACCTCGACGTTAACGCCAGCGCCTTTAAGCTGTTGCAATGTGCTTTCTGGCCCCATTTCACTAGAACCAATCAATTGTGTTGGTGCTAAGGCTAATAATCCTTCTGCGGATAATTGGCGATGATAACCGATTTTTGGGAGAGCAAGATCGTTTGGAATTTCACTGGTGACATCGACCGCAACAAGTTTATTTTGTGCGCCTAACGCAACGAGGATTTCGGTCACCGCGCTGCCCGCACTGATGATCCGTTCTTGCGCGCAGAGCCAAGGTGAGAAGATGAAGAGCGTTATGGCAACAAGCCAATGAGAAAGAGATTTGTGTGTCATCGTGTTGTACTCATGAAAATCATACGGTTTTTAAAAGCGCGTATGAATAGGCTATTGGGGATGGTCGGTTAATAACTGAGTGGCAGCGATGCCATTGTCTTGCAAGAACGCCAGCAATTTAACCAACTGCTGCACTTCGGCGGTTTTGTCTGCGCCAATCACGATCGGGCGATCACTCGCTTTGCTTTGTTCTAACAATGCCAATGTGAAGTTATTCCAATCGATATACTGTTTGCCATCGATAGCCCAGTAAGGTTCGTGCGCCAGAAGATTCACTGTGATTGACTGCTTGTTCACTTCACTCACGGTGGGTGAGTCGGTTGTTGGCAGTGAAACGTCTAATGACTCAAATTTAACCGCAGCTGTAAGCAGTAAAAACACCATGACAATAAAAATGATATCCAACAATGGCGTTAAATCTGGCATTAATGCGGATGAGTGAGAGTGCGGCGTTTTAATCATGATGCATTAACCACATCATTATCAGAGACGTCTTCATACTTAGCTACACGCTCTTGTTTGGTGGTGCAATCATGCTGTAAAGAAACACCTTCGAGCCATAAGTTGACATAATTTAGTGTGTGCTCAAGTTTTGCCATCACTCTGTCAGCCCATACGCCAAGCAATTGAGCGCCGGTAATTGCGGGAAGCGCGATCAGCAAACCTGCAGCCGTGGTTCGCATCGCAATGCCTAGGCCATCCGCAAGGTCGTTTGGCGTAATATTGCCAGAAGAGAGCGCGACCCCCTTGAACATTTCAATTAAACCTAACACAGTGCCAAGTAAGCCTAGCAGTGGGCTGATCACACCAATCAAAGATAAAATACGCAGTCCGGAATGCAGTTGATGACGCTTTTCTTGCAACCAAATGCCCGCCGCATCTTCACGCAATCCTTTAGAGAAATCGTGATGAGCAAGCAGCATGGCAACCCCTTTATAAAGCAATGGGCGCTTGCTGGAAAATTCACTGGCTAGCGTCTCAATTTGCGCTGTATGGGTCGGTGATATTTGGTTGAGCGCACTACCGATCGCACCTTTTCCAACACCAAGGCTAAGCAGTACTTGGAAAAGCCGTTCAGTAATGATCATGGTCGCAAGTGCTGAGCAGACAAAAAGAGGCCAGGCCATCAGGCCAAGTTGTTGTTCTAGTTGAGTAAGTAGTTCCATTATCCTTCCAATTTAAAACGTACTGGGATTTGCACTCGGTGGGCTATTTTTTCACCGTTCACCACTTGAGGAGAGAATTTCCATTGTTTGATGGCATTAAGAGCCGATTCATCCAGCAGCGCCGCGCCCGACGAAGAGAGCAAAACCTGTTTGATTTGGCGGCCGTTTTCGTCTAACCACACCTCATACATAGCGACCCCTTCAATTCCTCGTTTTTGTGCAAGCCTTGGATAAACAGGAGGGGCTGGGCGAGTAACAAAAGACGGCGCATCGACTAATTTCGGTTGATTAGTTGCGCCGCTGCTGCTTGGGGCGGCGGCGGTTTTCGGTGTCGATTCAGCGCTATTTTCATTCTCTACAGAGGATGTCACAGCTTCCTTTACAGGAGTTTGCACTTGTGCTGATTTTGTCGGTATTTTAGGAGCCGGTTTGTCTTTTACCGGTTTTGACAGGCTCTTTTTCTGCACCACTTTTTGCGGCTCTTTTTTTGCTGGTTTGGGTTTGTTGGCTCTCTTTTCTGGAGGTGGGGTTTTTGTTGCTTGCTCTTGTACTACCTGAGCTTGAGGTTGAGCCACAAAGTTAATCGACACTGAGGTGGATTGATTTCCCGCAGGCATGGCAAACACTTTTGATTCGTCATCAACAAACAAGATCGCCGCGTGAATCGCGAGAGATAGACTGCCAGCGACAAGAT
>NZ_NDIO01000357.1:0-8215 GCF_002241085.1 Vibrio sp. V03_P4A6T147 | reverse complement strand
AGCAAATTACCATTAGATGAGAATAGTGATATTTGTTAACGCAAAAGACTCATGTGTTGCCAAATGATAAAAAATAAAAATTTAAACCCAAAAATAGGTTATTAAAACGTAAAAGATGGGCAGTTTTAAGTGATAAAGATCACAGCAATTAACCGTTAACATTATTTTACTTTTTGATTTGCACTCAGCCCTGCTAACCTGCGGCACGCTTTGAAATGATGTCGAAGTGCATAAAATAAAGGAGTGTTCACAATGAATACCAAAAAACCGATGTCGCTTACCGGCCGTGTTATTTTAGGTATGGTAGCGGGTATTTTGACTGGCTTTGCCATTCGAGCCCTATTTGCTGAAAACGGATTTGTTGACGCGTATATCGTTAACGGCTTATTCGATGTTGGCGGAAAAATCTTTATCGCCAGCTTAAAAATGTTAGTTGTACCCCTCGTGTTTGTTTCTCTCGTTTGTGGTACGAGCTCACTGAAAGATCTCACCACACTTGGCCGCATGGGCGGTAAAACCCTAGCCTTTTACATCGCAACCACTGCGATTGCCATCACACTGGCACTGACAATGGGCACTGTGTTTCAACCGGGGTCCGGAGCCGATTTAACCGCAGCAAGCTCATTCCAATCTGCGCAAGCCCCTTCTTTGGGCCAAGTGTTTATTGATATGTTCCCGACCAACCCAATCAGCGCGATGGCAGAAGGTAAAACACTGCAGGTCATCGTCTTTGCAGTACTATTTGGCATAGCCATCAGTGCCGCGGGTAAACCGGGCGAGCGTATTGCGGGCGTTTTTAATGACTTGAACGAAGTTATTATGAAACTAGTCGCCTTGTTGATGAACCTTGCTCCATACGGCGTATTTTTCCTGATGGCGAAATTGTTCACCAGCCTTGGTTTAAGTGCCATTTTGAACCTCGCAGAATACTTCGTAGTACTGACGGTTACCTTGCTGCTACACGGTTTTGTCACCTATAGTTTGATGTTGAAAGGCTTTACTGGTTTAAGTCCAATCACCTTCTTCCGTAAAATGGAAGATGCCATTATGTTCGCTTTCTCTACAGCCTCTTCCAATGCAACTATACCCGTCACCATGGAAACGGCTAAAAACCGCTTAGGGGTTGATAACAAGATAGCTTCTTTCACCATTCCGCTAGGTGCGACCGTTAACATGGATGGCACAGCGATCATGCAAGGCGTTGCGACAGCATTTATTGCCCAAGCGTTCAATATCGACCTAACCATGGGTGACTACGTGATGGTCATCCTCACGGCAACACTAGCCTCTGTTGGTACAGCAGGCGTTCCGGGTGTTGGTCTTGTCATGCTAGCGATGGTGCTAAACCAAGTCGGCTTGCCACTAGAAGGTATTGCTTTGATTATGGGTGTTGACCGCTTATTAGATATGATCCGCACCGCAGTCAATATTACTGGTGATAGCTGTGTGACTCTTATTGTGGCGAAAACAGAAGGCGCGTTAGACGAAGCTCGCTTTAATGATCCACAAGCTGGCGTGAAAGAAGAAGAAGTCCATTTAGCAAAAGCTCAAGCCTAACTTTCTTCACTTCCACTCATCAAAATCAAACCCTGTCGCTATTGCTACAGGGTTTTTCTTTATTCGCTTTACAGGTCAAGAATAAGATTAAAAATCAAGTAGATCAGAGCTATCTCACACCGAACTATCTTCAATAGATCTAGAATTTTATCAGCCTAACTTTCTAGGAGTGAACACAATGATACCTCGACGCACATGGCTTCTTTTGTTCTGCACTTTACTCTTTCCTTCAGTCGCTCTCGCTTCCTCTAACGATATCGATTCGTTAGATCTAACACACTCAACGATTGGTTATGCCTCTTTAGTCATTTTTACTCTGGCATACACTTTGGTCATGATGGAGGAGTACCTTAAGCTACGAAAGTCTAAACCTGTGTTACTTGCAGCTGGTTTAATTTGGGCCATGATTGGTTATGTTTATCAGCAGTATGAATTAACCGAGATTGCCAAAAATGCGCTAGAGCATAATTTGCTGGAATACGCCGAATTATTGCTGTTTCTGTTAGTCGCGATGACCTACATCAGTGCAATGGAAGAGCGGCGATTATTTGATGCATTACAAGCGTGGATGGTGGGAAAAGGTTTTGATTTTCGTGCTCTTTTTTGGATCACGGGGCTACTTGCATTTTTCATCTCGCCAATTGCCGATAACCTAACCACCGCACTGTTGATGTGCGCTGTCGTACTAAAAGTGGCAGGAAACAACCCACGTTTTATCAACATTGCTTGTATTAATATCGTCGTAGCGGCTAACGCCGGAGGCGCTTTTAGCCCTTTTGGAGACATCACCACCTTAATGGTTTGGCAAGCGGGCCATGTGCCATTTTCACAGTTCCTTTCTCTGTTTCTCCCTTCTGTGATCAACTACCTTGTTCCTGCATTGCTGATGTCATTTTTTCTGCCCAAGGAAAAGCCAACCACCCTGCATGAACATGTCGAGCTTAAACGCGGAGCCCGCCGTATTGTCGTACTTTTCATGTTAACCATTGCTACCGCCGTAGCATTCCATGCTGTGGTGCGCTTTCCACCCGTGATAGGCATGATGATGGGGCTCGCTTACTTACAATTTTTTGGCTACTTCCTCAGGAAAACCTTACCTACTTCGCTGGCCAAAAAAACCGTAATTGCGATTGCAAATAATGACGAGGCCGCCCTAAAACGTATTGGCTCTGTGGTGCCATTCGATGTCTTTAAGCGAGTTTCACACGCCGAATGGGATACGCTACTGTTTTTCTACGGGGTGGTCATGTGCGTAGGAGGGCTAAGCTTACTGGGTTATTTAGGCTTGATCTCGGAAGTGATGTATAGCCAATGGAACCCCATATGGGCAAACGTGATGATTGGCTTTCTTTCGGCGATTGTCGATAACATTCCCGTCATGTTTGCAGTACTGACGATGGAACCCGATATGTCCACCGGAAACTGGTTGCTCGTCACATTAACAGCGGGCGTCGGCGGCAGTTTACTCTCGATTGGCTCAGCCGCTGGAGTGGCTCTGATGGGCGCTGCACACGGCAAATACACCTTTGTAGGCCATCTAAAATGGACACCGATTATTGCAACAGGCTACGCCGCAAGTATTGGTGTCCACTTACTACTCAATCACGCTTTGTTTTAACGAATTTGCTTCGCAATATAATGACACAGCGCCTCTGCCAGCTGGTGCGAGGCCAAGTTACGTGCCACCACTTCTGAAGCCAGCTTTC
The DNA here is from genome assembly GCF_002241085.1 of Vibrio sp. V03_P4A6T147. Classification (NCBI taxonomy): domain Bacteria; kingdom Pseudomonadati; phylum Pseudomonadota; class Gammaproteobacteria; order Vibrionales; family Vibrionaceae; genus Vibrio; species Vibrio sp. V03_P4A6T147. Next base: position 4,952 of record NZ_NDIO01000357.1, on the reverse strand, counting down.
CGCTGTTTATCACGCCAATCCAATCGTCAATCATGGCGCTAAAGCCTTTACTGGTCAGCATTGGCGTCCAATCTTTTAAACTAAGGGCTTGCTCTTGCCCTTGATGCCAACGTTTTCCTTGTGTAAACGAGTCAAACTCAAAACCTTCATTCACAAAGCTCGCGCTGACTCGCTCAGCGGTTATGCCGAACTGGCGATTCATTGAGGCATGCAGCAAACTTTCGCCGTGTTGCCATTGAACATCCAAGCGGGATAACTGACCTTGATGCTGCTGGTAGGTAATATAAGCATCATCCAATGTGGCTTTAGCATTCACGTTTACGCTGTCTAGCGGATGGATAAAATCATCAAAGATAAAGGTGCGCACATCACCGGGCAGATCATAGCGGTGCTTTTCCCAACGAAGCGAACGTAAGTCGTTTCTATTACCAGTTTGCACTGCATTTAGGTGTTGGTTATAGAGCGGAATATGTCGGCGATTAAAACCTACATACAAGGGTTGACGATGCTTTTCTGCAAGCTCATACAACATTTCACAGGCGCTTGCACTGTCGGCTAGCGGCTTATCAACAAAGGTTGGAATTCCGTGTTCAAGGAAAAATTGGGCGATTTGAGGGTGAGCCGAGGTCGCCGCATGGATCATAACCGCATCAACGTTATAGCCAAGTAGCTCTCGATAATCCGTGCAATTCTCTGAAATGCGGTAACGCTGCGCTAGTTGCGTAACAAGAGCTGGATTACGAGTACAAAATACCAATTCTAAATCTGGGCGTTGTGTGATGACCGGAAGATACGCCTTTTGCGCGATATCACCTAGACCAATAATGCCAATTTTCATCATCAAATCTCTTTTCGTTAGATGAAGGTTAGGCTAACACAAGAAGATTAAAAAGGGAGGTGTAGAACTCAGTGAAAAGGCAATCCTTGCCTGTCTGGGATGAGGCTAAAATGGGCTCTCTTTGTTCAGTTCATTGCAAATTTCAACAATCGCTAATGAGAGCCCGGATTTGATGATTTGTTGCTGACGCTGAAGTTGAAGCTGGTAAAAATCCAGTTCAATGTCGCCATCCGGTTCCAATACTTCCAACTGCACCATGCCCATTTTGGCCACCAAATGGAGCTTTTTTATCGGCACCAAAATTTTCGGGTCGGTGAACTCGTATTCAGCACCATCACTGTTGAGTTGATTACGCAGTTTGATGATATCTTCAATATCGTGGTAAACATCATCAGGTAATACCCCAAGACCAAACAGCAGTTTTAGCCTGACAGACAAGTTGCCGAGTGGTCCCGAATCTTGCAATAGAGGGCCAACTACTGATTGGACAGCGAAGTTATCTTTGCGAAAAATGCGTTGCATTAATGCGTCAATCGCCTCATTGAACACTTCAACCGTCGTAATAAAGAATCCGCGCACCGAATGGGCACTATTCAGTCGTTCAATTATATCGCTTTCGTTAATTCTATCTGCCATACGCTGTACTAATTGTTGTTATAAAGGGAGGGCATTAGCGCCCTCCAAAGTATTTATGTGATTAAAGCTGTTTGTAGATCGCTTCAATTTGCTTAACCTGCTCACTCTGCTCATCTAACCCTGTGTAATGGGCCAGTGTTTTACATACGCCATATTGGTTCAATGATGTTTGAAGCTCGACTGCTTGAGGATCGCTGTCGTTGGTATATTTAAGGGCCGCCGCAATCCCTTTCAATAGCGTTTTGTTTTCAACACCGTACTCGATTGTACCGAGTAATGGCTTGATTAATCTATCACTGGGGCCTAATTTTCGTATTGGCTGACGACCAACGCGATCCACTTCATCCACCAAATATGGGTTGGCAAAGCGGCTCAATATTTTTTCGATATAAGCGGCGTGCAATTCAGGGTCAAAACCGTAACGACGAATGAGTACTTCACCGCTTTCATGCATGGCTTGCTTCACTTGCTGACGAATTGCAGGATCTTCAATTGCTTCACGAATCGTCTTATGACCACTCAAACAACCCAAATAGGCGGTAATGCAGTGCCCAGTATTTAAGGTGAAGAGTTTACGCTCAACAAAAGCCATCAGATTATTGGTTTTTTCCATCCCTTCAATGTTGGGGATCTCACCTTTAAATTGCTGTTCATCAACAATCCATTCGCTGAAACTTTCAACCGTCACGGCCAACGGGTCATCGTTCGCGGCTTCGACAGGTGGCACAATGCGATCCACCGCGGAATCGACAAAACCAATTAACTCATCGGTTTTAGCATGCAGCGATGGGTCTAGATATTTATACACTTCGCCTTTCAGGTGTGTTGTACCGCGCACCATGTTTTCACAAGCGATCACATTGAGTGGCTGTTCATTGCCCGCTTCAAATCTTTTGGTGATGCCTTTGGCGATCGTTTTCGCAATGATATCAAGCACTGCAGGGCCGACAGCTGTAGTAACTAAATCCGTTTTTACAATGCGATCAATCACATCATTACTGGCTGAATTCACCGCAGTGACATGAGTGACAGTATCAATTTTGCACTCAGAACCCACTACCTTTACTTTGTATTCTTGACGATGACTCAATTGATCGACCAAAGGTTCATTTACATCGGCAAAAGTCACTTCAATGTCTGCATCGGCCAATAATTTACCAATAAAACCACGACCAATGTTACCCGCGCCAAAATGTACTGCATTTTTCATAATCTTACCTACCAAAAACTTATCTAAAAGAGAAAAGAGCGCTTAATACTTCAATTGAGGTGAGGTCAGCAGTATAGGGGAACAGCCGACCTCGTTTTGCCTCAGGAGCAAAAGCGTTACGCTGCTTGGTTACCCGATAGGATGGCCAAGATATCGCTCACGTCTCTGGTTGAGGTGAGCTTCTCGATAGCATCAGGCTCATCGAGTGCGTTGGTAATGGTGGTAATAACTTGAATATGTTCATCATTTTTGGCGGCAATACCGATAACTAGTTTCGCGACGCCATCTTGGTCGTCCGTAAACTGCACACCAGCAGGATATTGGCAAATCACAATACCCGTTTTAATCACACGGTCTTTGGCGGCGACGGTGCCATGAGGAACGGCAATCGATTCTCCAAGATAAGTGGATACCATTTTCTCACGTTCAAACATGGCATCAACATACTCAGGCTCCGCATAGCCAAGCTCAACTAACTTATTGCCAGCGAAACGAATGGCTTCTTCTTTATTAGCGGCATTCAAACCTAAGTGAATGTTTTCTTTTTGGATTTGAAAAACGGACGGTTTTTGAATTTCAAAGCTGTCGTCATTCGCAGCGAGGATGGATACTTTAACCACATCGCTATCATTCGCCGCCTTAGGGCGTTGAGCAGCCAAAAGCTTAGTCACAAGCTGGTTGTACATTTCACTGTCTAAAAAGTTGCTCAGTGAAATATGCTGTGCACTGGGTGCATGTGTGCGTGCGCGGCCAGTCAGGTCTTTATGAGTAATCACGATTTCTGCGTTCTCCGGCAAACTATTGATGGCAAGGTTAGTGACGTGAATCGCTAAGCCCGCATCTTTGATTTTTTTACGCAGCATGCTTGCGCCCATTGCGCTTGAACCCATACCCGCATCGCAAGCAACAATAATGCTTTTCACGTTGGCTAAATCAATATTGCTTTTTTGAGAAGCCGTCGTCACATTGCCCTTTGCGCTCGATTTCATCTCTTTCATTTGTGATGTGGCTTTTTCTAACGCCGCTTCATCACCTTCTTCCTCGGTGCTGCTCTGTGCTTTCATCAATAATGATGCAACGGTAAAGGACACACCTGCCGCACCAAATATTGAGCATAATACGCCAACAATCGATCCTTTCTGTGTCATCAGTAACACTGCAAAGATAGAGCCAGGAGACGCTGGAGAAACAATACCTGCATTGAAGAGAGTCAAAATGAACACCCCTGTCATACCACCAGCAATCGCTGCAAGAATCAGACGTGGATTCATCAGTATGTATGGGAAATAAATCTCATGGATGCCGCCGAAGAAGTGAATGATGGAAGCGCCACCAGCTGTTTGACGTGCTGTACCTTTACCAAACACCATGTAAGCCAACAAAATACCGAGACCAGGGCCAGGGTTTGCTTCAATTAAGAAGAAGATTGACTGCCCCATTTCACTGGCTTGTTGAATACCTAACGGTGAGAAAATACCGTGGTTAATCGCGTTGTTAAGGAACAAGATCTTCGCGGGTTCAACAAAAATAGAGGTGAGTGGTAAAAGGTGTGCTGAAACTAGGAAGTTTACGCCTGCCGCTAAACCACCAGAGAGCACTTTGACAAATGGCCCAATAAGGTAAAACGCCAAGATTGCGCCAAGCATACCAATAATACCTGCCGAGAAGTTGTTTACCAACATCTCAAAACCGCTTTTTACTTTACCTTCAACACGTTGGTCAAAGGTTTTGATCGCCCAACCACCCATAGGGCCAACCATCATGGCTCCCATGAACATGGGGATATCTGTTCCGACAATCACACCCATTGTGGTGATGGCACCGACAACAGCGCCACGTTCTCCACCAACCAATTTACCACCCGTGTAACCAATCAGCAGTGGTAATAAGTAAGTAATCATCGGCCCAACCATAGATGCTAACGTTTCATTCGGTAGCCAACCTGTTGGGATAAATAGTGCGGTTATAAAGCCCCACGCGATAAACGCGCCAATGTTTGGCATAACCATGTTAGATAAGAAGCGACCAAAATTTTGTATCTTGATCTTTGCATCTGGTGATATCATGTGGATTCCCCGTTCGATGTTCTGATGAATATTGTTGTTGTAACGGTTCTGCGAAAAACCGTTGATTGCTTAGTACACAATCAATTTACCACACAATTTCATTCTGGAACTGACGACGGGTTTTTCGTGATCAGCCCCTCATAAATCCTAGCTTACAAATCATTTCTTCGTGATCATGGTCATTAAATTGACATGTAAATTT
>NZ_NDIO01000304.1:0-8222 GCF_002241085.1 Vibrio sp. V03_P4A6T147 | reverse complement strand
GTATAAAAATCGCTTGTTATAATATTGCTTAAGCGTATGTAGGCACTTCATCCTGATCAAACTATAAAGAAGTGTCTTAGACTTAATTTGGTAATTTTTTACAACGTCTATTATTCATGGATCCATGGCATAGGGGGTTGGGTGTTTTATCGTTTTAGCGGCACACGTAGTCCAAAGCGCCAACAATAGCGGCGACTTGTGCGTCATTACACTCTTGCGCTGTGACTTTTGGGCTATCTGGATACACTTCGGTGGTGGTGCCGAAGTAGCAATTTGTGATGCCACCGCATAACCCTAATGCTTTCATTGAGTAATTAATTACTCCCTCTTGAGTGATGGGAGAGCCGATGATCTCGCCTTTACTGTCGGCTGGTGCAATGTGCATGACTTTGCGTACCGATTCAATAATGGCTGCTTGGAATTCTGGCTGCGGATTTTCCGTATCGCCGACAGTATAAAACCCATCGGGAATCGTATCGGCTTCATATCTAATCCCATCGCGCGCTGCGAGTGCAGGGCGAAACTCGCTTTCATCACTGTCTGTAGTTTCATGCAAATCAATATGCACCAGCACGTCACCTAAGCTTGCGACCCAGCGCATTAAGCTTGCAGACTCTTCGGCTGGGCTATTGGCGTAAAATGAGCGATTAGGGTCAAGCGCTGATGGGTTCCAACGATTGATCGTTTCATAGCCCCAAGGGCTTACGCACGGGGCAACGGCAATGTTGAAATGAGATTGATACTGCTGTGCTTGAGTGGCTAAAAACTGCAACGCGCCGTGTACTCCGCTGGTTTCGTAACCGTGTACACCACCTGTGATCAACACCGTTGGTTTGTCAGGGTTCCATGAGCGACTTTTTAAGGCAAATAATGGGTAGCGATCTTTGTCTATTGATAGTGCACCGTATTGCTCTACCTCAAAATCCGTTGCCAAAGCGTTAATTTTCGGCACGACTTCTTGCTGATATTCTCGTTTAATCGTCGTTTGCGCGAGCCACGCTTCGCGTTCTGCTGCTTGCCAAGGTGTGCCTGGCGTACCGATAGGATAAGTATAAACAGAGTACATGAGGGTTCCTTTTTGACTAGTTGCCCACAGAGTAAGAGGTGTGAGTGTCAAGAGCAATCAAAAATACCAAGCTGGATTTACCACAGCCCGTTAACAGGGTTCATTACCTCAACCTGTTTTTGGGCAATGCAGGTTTGTTAGAGCAAGGAAATAGTCCAACTCTGGCCTGATAACTGAGGTAAATCATTGGCTAAACCGAACGGTCACATCTAAACTGCAACCAGACCAATGCAATTGAGTGAGAACACGATTGGAGAATAGTTTCCCCCTTTCTGAACTAATGATTTCGCTAACGACCGCCTTAGACATGACGGAAGGCCAGCCACCGGAGCACTGCATTCGCTGTTGCTGGGTTGGTATGCATATTGGCATGCAATTAGAGCTCGATCAGGCTGAGCTGCATGATCTGTTTTTTACCTTGCTATTGAAAGATGCGGGCTGCAGTAGCAACGCCGCGCGAATTTGCGAGTTGTATGCCACTGATGATCTCGCTTTCAAACGGCGTTATAAAACCGTCGGAACCAGTCTATCGAGTGTGATTAACTTTATCGTCAAAAATACCGGTTCAGAGCAGAGCTGGGCAGAACGTATTTTAACTACCATCGACATTTTGAAAAATGGTAATGATTATGCACAAGAGCTTATTCAAACTCGTTGTACTCGTGGGGCTGATGTGGCGCGAGAGTTGCGATTTAGCGAAGTCGTCGCGCAGGGGATCCACTCACTGGATGAACATTGGAATGGTCAAGGGCGTCCTCAACAGCTAAAAGGTGAAGCCATCCCCCTTTTCTCGCGGATTGCGTTATTAGCTCAAGTGTTTGACGTTTTTCAAATGGAACATGATTTGGACGAAGCAATACGCGAGGTTACAGAGCGTAGTGGTGTATGGTTTGACCCACAATTGGTTGAGATTATTGAGCAGTTGGTGGATAACCCGCACTTTGTGGCTAGCCTCAAAGCCTCTGATATCAGCCAACGAGTGATGCATTTACCACCGGCACAAGCGCATCAGCCTTTGGATGAAGCGTATTTAGACTGTATCGTCACGGCATTTGGCAAGATTGTTGATGCAAAAAGCCCCTATACCGCAGGGCACAGTGAACGAGTGGCTGTGTATACTGATTTAATCGCACGACAATTAGCCATTTCGGAAACTGATCGATCTTGGTTGAGACGCGCGGCATTACTGCACGACATTGGTAAGTTAGGGGTCAGTAATGCCATTTTAGATAAACCCGGTAAGTTAGACGATATGGAGTGGAAAGCCGTTCAGGCACATGCCGCGTTTACTGAACAAATCTTGCAGAAATTATCGCCCTTTAAGACGTTGGCACGTATGGCAGGGGCACATCATGAGAAACTCGATGGTACTGGCTATCCGCGTGGTGTAAACGGTGATGAGATCAGCGTGATGACTCGAATCATCACGACGGCCGATATTTTTGATGCTCTCAGCGCGGAACGTCCTTATCGCTCCGCGATGCCAATTGATAAAGCACTTTTGATCATGCAAGAGAATCTACATACTGCCATTGATCCTGACTGCTTCGCCGCGTTACAGAGCGCTCTGGCTCAATTGCCAGCCGAATATACTCAGTCACTGAGCTAGTGTTCTTTACTGCTTTGCTACTTGAAGCGTCAGCACTGTTGGTGGGATTCTCATCGCTGTGTTTCCCTTCATCAGCGCTTGGTGTTACATTTTGTCACGCTTTGAATAATGAAAATGAATAAGAGAGAATTTGCATGGCAGGCGCGAGCTTACTTACCCTTCTTGATGATATTGCAACCGTGCTCGATGATGTGGCGTTGATGTCAAAAATGGCCGCGAAAAAAACGGCAGGCGTATTGGGGGATGACTTGGCGCTCAATGCTCAGCAGGTGTCTGGTGTTGCCGCTGAACGAGAGATCCCAGTGGTATGGGCAGTGGCTAAAGGCTCATTTCGCAACAAATTAATTTTGGTTCCCGCCGCCTTGCTGATGAGCTCATTAGCCCCTTGGCTGATAATGCCGCTCTTGTTAGTCGGTGGACTTTTTCTCTGCTTTGAAGGGGCAGAAAAAATCTTAGAAAAAGTGTTTCATACCAGCCATCACAGCACCGCTGACGCGGATGAGCGCATGCTCACTGACGTATCGATTGATGACTATGAAAAACGTAAAGTCGCTGGGGCGATTCGGACCGATTTTATTTTATCGGCCGAGATCATCGTGATTGCGTTGGGGACAGTGCAAGGCCATAGCATGGTGACACAAATTTTTGTGGTGAGTTTGATTGCAGTGGTCATGACCATCGGCGTTTATGGTTTGGTGGCAGGCATTGTGAAATTGGACGATTTAGGTTTCTACCTAGAGCGCACTTCAGATGGCGCAGGGCTGCGTGCTCGCTTTGGTAAAGGGTTGATCAGTTTCGCGCCTAAGCTCATGAAAGCATTAACTGTAGTGGGTACCGCCGCGATGTTTTTAGTGGGCGGTGGCATTGTGGTGCACAACGTCCCTTTTATTCACCACGTGCTTGAACCTGTGATTGCAGCCGTTGCTGAACTCTCTTTATTAACAGTAGTGATGCCAACCTTGCTTAATGGTTTCGTTGGTTTACTCGCCGGGCTGGCTGTGGTTGCAGTGTGGGGGATAGTTAGTAAATTGAAATCGTCACATTAATTTTTTTTATGGTGATGATAACCATATTGAATGGTGATTTGCCCGCAGACGAATAGACTAGCGCTTTTCGTTTTTGGCAGTTCCCATTATGCAGTGTGCGTTTTTTGATCAACAGCTGTGCCGTTCTTGTACTCATTGCGCGGTTTCTTATTCAGAGCAGGTGAAGCGCAAAGATTTGGCACTAAAAGCGCTGTTTTCAACGCAGATGCCACAGCAGTGGCTAGAACCTGTCATAAGTGAAGAGACGGGTTTTCGTAACAAAGCGAAAATGGTGGCTCTTGGCGCGGCTCATGCACCGATCTTGGGTGTTGAATCCATGGTTGATGGGCAATCAACGCCCGTGTCGTTAGTGCAATGTGCTCTCTACCCACAAGAGACACAAGCGCTATTAACTTATCTACAAGATTGGATCCGTAGCTCGGGTATTCCTCCCTATAATAAAGCCAAGAAGAAAGGCGAACTCAAATACATATTGCTCACACGCAGCGAATATTCAGGTGAGTTTATGCTGCGTTTCGTACTGAGAAGTCGCGAAGCTTTAGGCCGAGTTGAGCAAAACCTCGCGCGGCTTCAGGCGCAGTTTCCAACCATTCGCGTCGTCTCAGTTAACCTTCAACCCATCCACATGGCGCGCCTGGAAGGTGAAGAAGAAATTTTTTTAACCGAGTGTGAGTATTTGATTGAGCAGTTTAATCAGGTGCCTATGGTTATCCGCCCGAAAAGTTTTTTCCAAACCAACCCGCATGTAGCGAAGCAGTTGTACGCGGCGGCGCGTGATTGGGTGAGAGAGATAAACCCAAGTCATATGTGGGATCTGTTTTGTGGCGTGGGCGGTTTTGCCCTACATTGTGCCAGTCCAACTACGGCAGTCACAGGAATTGAAATTGAACCAGAAGCGATCGCCAGTGCTAAACGCTCTGCCAAGACGATGGGCATTACCAATTTAGACTTTGCTGCGCTGGATTCTGCCCAATTCTCACAAGCTCAATCAACCGCGCCTGAGCTAGTGCTAGTAAACCCACCGCGTCGTGGTTTAGGGACTGAATTAGTTGAGCGATTGGTGGCTTTATCACCCAAACACATCATTTACTCAAGCTGTAACCCGCAAACGCTGATCACTGATATGCAAGGTATGGTGGGCTACTTACCCAAAAAACTGCAATGGTTTGATATGTTTCCACATACCGATCATAGCGAAGTGATGGTGCTGTTAGAGCGTCAGCCTAAGCCGAGATAAGCGCTGTGTGGTGCAAAAATGACAAAGAGAGGGAAGCCGCGGCTTCCCTTTTTGATGCATTAATGAGCTATTTTACTGCCCACGCGACCGTTTCACCGGCGCGGATCGGCACCACAATATCTGAGCCAAATGGCATACTTTCAGCAACTGGCCACTCTTCTTTGACCAACGTAACGGTGTCGTTATTACGGGGTAGGCCGTAAAAATCAGGGCCATTGTGACTGGCAAACGCTTCAAGGTTGCCAATTTTACCAACTTGCTCAAACACCTCTGCGTATAACTCTAAGGCTGCGTGCGCTGTGTACGATCCAGCACAGCCGCAAGCGGCTTCTTTTTTGCCTTTGGCATGAGGCGCAGAATCAGTACCCAAGAAAAATTTCTTATTGCCCGATGTCGCTGCCTGAATCAGCGCAAGCTGGTGGGTGTTGCGCTTAAGGATTGGCAAACAGTAAAAATGAGGACGAATGCCACCAGCAAGCATGTGATTGCGGTTATAAAGTAGATGATGCGCTGTGATCGTTGCCGCTATATTCTGGTTCGCATTTTTTACAAACTCGGCAGCATCGGCGGTGGTGATGTGTTCTAACACTATTTTCAGATTTGGGAAATCATTAACAATAGGAGCAAGCACTGTATCGAGGAAGGCTTTTTCTCGGTCAAAAATATCCACATCGTGAGCGGTTACTTCGCCATGAATCAGCAGCAGCATGCCAACGTCTTGCATCGCTTCCAATACAGGGTAAATATTTTGAGCGCAGGTTACGCCAGAATCTGAATTGGTGGTCGCCCCAGCCGGATAAAGTTTGGCTGCCACGACAGCGCCAGAAGCTTTGGCTTTGCGGATCTCATCAGGTGTCGTGTTATCGGTGAGATAAAGCGCCATGAGTGGCTTGAAAGAATCACGTGGTTTTTGCGCCATGATGCGCTGTTGGTACGCTAATGCTAATTCTGTGGTGGTGATCGGCGGGACCGTATTGGGCATGATCAGTGCGCGGCCGTTGTAGCGACTGATGTCTCGTACAGTATCGGCCAACACATCACCATCACGTAAGTGAACATGCCAGTCGTCTGGACGAGTAATCGTTAATGTTTTCATTGGTTGCTCCCACCGGAAAATAAATTGATTGGAGCTTAAACGGGCTTCGCTTTTAATGTGCGCGCAATCGCTTACGTTTAAGCGACAGGATGATAGAGGAAACAGGGGTGAATTTCATCCTTTTATTTTCCATAGGGTTAGCCAGCTTTGGCGATTTCCATTATCATCGCGTTATAAAAATACCTTCAAAAAAGCATAAGGATAGGCCATGTCGTCAGCTCAACTCTCACAAATTAACGTTTACCCAGTCAAATCGATAGGTGGCCTCTCGCAGTCCACCGCTTGGGTTGAAAAACAGGGGCTGGCTTTTGATCGGCGCTTTATGATCGCGTTAGCTGATGGTTCAATGGTCACTGCACGTAAATATCCAAATATGGTTAAGGTCAATTCAATACTGGTTGCAGATGGTTTGATCTTTACGGCGGTGAACCAATCTCCGTTAAAACTGCGTTATGCAGATTTCAAAATGCAACCTTCTCCAGCGCAAGTGTGGGACGATAACTTTACCGCTTACACCACAACCGATGAAGCGGATGATTGGTTTAGCCAAGTGTTAGGCCAGCGTGTTGAGTTGCTGTTTACCGGAGAGCAATCAAACCGAATGCGTGAAAAAGTGGGTCACAATGTCAGTTTTGCTGATGGCTATCCAGTGCTGGTCATCAGCCAAGCTTCACTTGATGAACTTAATCGCCGCAGCCCTGAAGTGCACAGCATGGATCAATTTCGTACCAATCTAGTGGTACGAACCGATGAGCCTTTCGCTGAAGACAGCTGGAAGCGGATCCGAATTGGTGAGGTAGAATTTGAAGCGGTAAAACCTTGCGAACGCTGTATTCTCACTACTGTTGATGTGAATAAAGGGGCTTTTCGTCCAACCAAAGAGCCGCTAAGAACCTTGTCACAATTTCGCGCTAACGAAAGAGGTGGGGTGTTTTTTGGGCAAAATTTAGTCGCAAAAAATGAGGGGATGATTCGAGTTGGTGACAGCGTTGAGGTGCTTGAGTACAAAGAGAAAGAGTTTTATCGAGATTTGGGCATGAGTCACCATGTGATGACCTGTGTTGAGCGTGAAGCGATTGCGCGTGATTTTGTCACGTTCTGGCTAGAGCCTAAAAAGGGTGAAATGCCAAATTATCAACCTGGGCAGCACCTACCAATCGAAGTTGTGATCGATGGCGAGAACGTGGCGCGCCGCTACACTTTGTCATCTAGCCCATCGCGCCCGGGTCGGTTAGCGATTTCAGTCAAACGTATTGATGGCGGTAGAGTTTCTAACTGGTTGCTTGATCACTTGCAGGTAGGAAGTACATTGACCACGCAATCACCGGATGGCTCGTTTCATCTGTCGACTCAGCACCAGCAACCGTTGTTACTGTTGTCGGCTGGAAGTGGCGTGACGCCTATGTTATCGATGTTGCGCTATCTTGCCGATAATCAACAAATTCAAGATGTGGTCTTTTATCATCAATGCCGCAGCGTTGAGGATATTCCTTGCCGTGTTGAACTTGAAGCGCTTAAGCAGCGACATCCGGGGTTGAAAGTCTTCATTTCTCTGACTCAAGCTCCAGTAGATTGGTTTGGGCTGAAAGGCCGGCTCTCTTTATCTCACCTTAAGCAAATCCAACATGTGACTGCTCGCCAAGTGTTTGTGTGTGGGCCTGATGGTTTTATGCAGAAAGCAAAAAGCTTATTGTTGAAAAAAGGGCTTGCGGAAGAATCTTACCACCAAGAAGCGTTTGGTGTGGCGCACACTGTCGCAGCTGAGCTGAAAACGTTACAACTGAGCGTCAATGGCCATGTATTTGAGGGTAATAACCAAACGACCTTATTAGATCAAGCCGAAGCCGCTGGCATTGCGATTGCCAACAGTTGCCGAGCAGGGTTTTGTGGCGCGTGCAAGGTGACTGTGCAGTCGGGCAAAGTGCATCAACCTGACGTGCCAGCACTGCCTGAGCATGAACGTCATCTTGGTTTCGCTTTAGCGTGTTGTTGTATTCCTGAAACCGATATTGAGGTTGTAAACTAGTTTTCGCCTCACGCTGTTGCACTACAGTGACTTTGTCCAATAAAAATGCCTCTTGGGTCAGTGTTGACCGCAAGAGGCGTGACGTTGCTAGTGATTTTTATTCGAAACCGTTTCAGTCTCTTGAAAGTGACTCTCTTAAAGC
>NZ_NDIO01000414.1:0-8364 GCF_002241085.1 Vibrio sp. V03_P4A6T147 | reverse complement strand
TGCACAATCCACAGTATAGGTATACAGTCAATAATGTGTACGATATGTATAAGGAAAGCATAATTTGTCATCGGTAAAAGTCAGAGCGACGATTGTAGAGGACAATACGGGCATAAAAAGCCAACTGCCTATCTTACTAACTGAGCAAGGAGAGTTAAGTACGGTCACAGACTACCTACTCAAACTAGAGGCGGACGGGGTGAGTAATTCCGTCATGAATGGATTTCTTCAAGCGGTGTCCTTGTTGCTGGATTATATGGAAGCCAACAGAGGGTTGTTTGACGATCCGAAGTTGCTCTTTCAGACCTTTTCTAAGCGGTTGTATACAGGAACAATTGGTGAAGATGGACTTGACCCCTCTGGTTTATATTGGGTGCCAAGTTCAACCAGTAATGTGAATAAGCACATTCACCGACTGACGGCATTCACCGATTGGTTGGCAGGCAAACAAGGTTCTGCGTCAATGAATCCCTTGCGTGATGCCACACCTCATGGGCAGCGACTCAATTACGCCGCATGGTATCGAAAAAACCAGAATGATTTTCTCGGTCATATTGAAGATAAAACCGTCAATAAAACCATCCGTAAGGCGCGAACCATTAAAGGGCGCACACCACTCACTAAAACCGAGGATGATGCTATCGCCTTTCCTGAAAAGCACTGGGAAGATTTTTATATGAACGGTATTGGTGGCGCAAACGACCCACGAGTGGCACTCAGGGACAAATTAATACTCCTGCTCATGCACGGTGGCGGACTACGCGAAAGCGAGGCTTTAACCCTTTGGGTGACAGATGTGTTTGAAGATCCTTATAACCCAGATAGTGCTATCGTTCGAATTTACAATGAAGTCGATGGCAAAGCGCCAAATGACCCTGAAGTTCGTTCTAAAAATCAGAATAGAGAAACGTACTTAAAAGAAAAGTATGCGCGTATCCCTCGCCAACGCATGAAAGGCACAGCGCATCTTGGTTGGAAGAACCGTGTAGTTGACCATAAAGATAACTACATACAGGTTCAATGGTTTCCGACTGACTATGGAAAAGTGTTTATGTCACTTTGGAAAAACTATCAAAAGTACCGCGCCAGCATCGACTGTCACCACCCTTATGCGTTTATTTCTTTTCATCACAGTGCCTTCGGCAACCCTTATACCATCAACGCTTTCCATGATAACTACGCCAACGGCTTGAAGCGCATTGGTTTAGAGCCAAGCAAGGCTGAAGGTAAAGACCCTCACGGGCATCGCCATAATTACGGTAGACGATTAGAACGCTCAGGATTGAACCCGTTGGTGATTCGACGCTGTATGCACCATAAGTCCCTAGACTCACAAATCCCCTACACAGGCAAAGGTCAGCAGGAAGTTTCCGACGAACTAACCCAAGCGACACTGCAACTGGCAAACCCAGAATCCAAAGTCAAAGCACTCGACTGGAAAGCACTGGTTGAGCATGGCTTTGATGACATCGACCCACAGGGATACTTCACTGGCAAACATCCAAAATTGAGAGGTAAGTAATGGGGAAAAAAGGCAAAAAACATGACGGTCGCTCATCGGATTTAACCTTCTCTTGGATGCTTAGGACACTCGGCGCGGAGTGGCAACAATGGCAAGAGTTAGCAGCAGAATGGATGGCTATACAAGATACTGGTGTAAACCACAAGTGTGATGCTTTAAACATTTTCTTTGAGGTGTACATTCAAGAGTGTGCTCAGTACGCCACAGATGTGGCTCTATTTTTTAGCGGGTATAAAGGGCATTTATGTAATAGCGAAGAACTTGAAAAGGCCGCGAGGACACGAATTGACTACTATGGTAATGTGCAAAAAGCTGTGAACTATCCCGCCGAGTTCATCGATTTTATTATTGAAAAAGTGTTCTCCGAGGAAGATGACCATGGAAAGCTAATCCCACTAGTTCAAAACCCTCTCAGCAAAATCAAAGTGCAAGGTTCTGCTACAGAAACTGTGCGTAACCCTCTGCCGTATCGTTACATTCAGGACTTGCGCCAAATCCTTTGCCCGTTACCTGACAAAACCGAACTCACCGTAATTGAAGAAAATCTCAAGGACGGTGAACCCCTGCTTCCTGCCTATCACTATCGCCATTTCAAGCACTGGACATGGGCGCAGCGGCAGGCAGGAGGTGACTGGTTTGATGTCGAGCCAGAGCTGATTGATAAATCCGACCCTGACTGCGTGTGGCGCACCAACGAAGTGACTCGCAAAGGCAATAAAATCACCGTTCATCAAATCTGGTCGCCCGTCAAAGCGATGGTGATTTTCATGAAGCTCCACCTACCACTGCGTACCTATCAGGTGCGTATGCTAGACAGCGGTGAAGCGGATACATGGCGCTATGAAAACGGTCAGTGGGTAGTAAACACTCAGCATGATTTTGCACTTGGTAGCGAAAAACGCCCGTTCGGGAAAGGCATCTTCCGACGCATTCACGACACCATGACAGGATTACATTCCACAGGCTAGTATATCAACACCAACAAAACCGCCGACCAGAACAAAGACGAACTAGAGCGTGGTTACATCATTCCTTGGCAAAACGAGGAGGTGCTGTACTGGCTGGAAAAACTGCGGAACTGGCAAGAAAAATACAACCCGATTGCAAAGCCTACCGACTGCACTACGCTGCTAAAAAAGCACACTCGTGTTAAGAGGTCGGACAAACAACTAGAGAGTATGGGAGAGATCGCCTTTCTATTTCGTGATGCATCAGCAAAAGGTGAGGACAAGCACAAGCCAATTTCGTACACAGCAACAGATGCTTTCTGGTATCAACTCCTGTTAACGTTTGAAAACCAACTCGCAGAGCAAGGAAATACACTGGATAACGGCAAGCGCTTGAAACTGGTTGTGGATTACTCAGAAGGTACTACAGAAGGTGCTAAGGTTGCCACACTATTTCCTCTGCACAGTTTGCGTGTTTCGCTCATCACGGCGTATACGATGGACACGCAATTGCCATTACCCGTGATTTCTAAATTACTAGCGGGACATACGCGCTTGTTGATGACCATCTACTACAACAAAATTACCCCATCGGTGATGGCAGAGAAAATGAGTGAGGCACATGGAGAGCTAGATGCCAAATCCAAGCAATCGGTACGCAACTTCCTTAAAGATGCCTCAATGGAGCAAATCCAATGCAAGATGGTGTATCACAGCGATGACAGTATTCAGGCAGCGCTTGCTAACCGCAATCCGATAGGCTGGGAAGAACGCTCGTGTGGATTGTGCTTGGTCGGTGGTAACACCGTCAAATCGGATGAAGTCAGCACTCTGGGTGGTTGCTGGAACGGCGGTGCGTTGCTTAATAATTCAAAAGGGGCTGCCAGTCGCATTTATGCTAGCGTGCCACATGGCCCTGAAAACTGCCCTCGCTGCCGCTGGTTTATTACCGAGGCACGCTACCTTCCTGCACTCAATGCCCACTTCAATCAACTGAGTTACAAAGCGCATCAGACGGCTAACCTATCCGTGGAAATTGAGGGGGAGTTGGAAGCGTTGAAAGACGAACAGTTCTTTTGTGAAGAGCAAGGTAAGCCGTTTATCAAGCACGGTGAACTGCAAGCCCTACAGCGCCGCTATGAAAAACAGCAAGTTGAAGCCGATGAATATGCCAAAGACTGGATAGCGTGTTTTGAGCTTATCCATAAAATCATTCGTGTCGAAGAAACCAGAAATGAAGATGACACTAAAGATAAACTGATTGCGGTTGGCTCTGAGCAAGATGTCAGCCATGCCTTGAAGTTTATCGAAACCGACTCAGAGTTACTGCATCTATCACTGCTTTGTGATGATGCAGAGTTCTACCCCGATTTGCAAGACGAGCTGCGTAAAACACCTGCCATTGAAAAGCGTTCACGCCAACTTAGCCGTGTGCTGATGAAAAAAGGCTTTGAGCCGATTTTCATGGAAATGGACGACAAACAACAGCTCATCGCTGCCAATGCCATGCTGCGTCAGATGGCGAAAATCGCTGACCCTAACGACAAGCTTGAGGGCTACCGCAAGGTGGCGAACTACATCGAAGCGGGCGAATACCTGACCGACAATAAGCTATTGTCTGGCGGTATTCATGCTCTGAGCAATAAAGTCATCAACCTAGATGGCATTGCACTAGCGAACTTATTGGAGGATTAATGGAACTTGATATTGATGTCATTCTGGCTGACTTAAAAGAAGGCAAAGTACCTCGCACGCAGCAAAACCTCGATAAGCTCAATGACACGCTGAAAACCTATGCGGAATCAGGTCAGCGTGACTTCTCCATCACCCACATTGGACGGGTTTCTGCCAAAAATGGTGGATTGGGGTATGAGGCTTTGCGTGCTACCCGTAACAAGCACTACCGAACACTCATTGAAGCATGGGCGGCAAAGTACAGTACCAATACCAAAAAACCGCTATCGAACACCTCACGGTCTAAATCCATCCCTGCGGATAACAAACTGTTAGAGCGCATTCCAGATCCTGCGGTACGCGCCTTGTTTGGTCAAATCATTGCGGAGCGTAACCGCTACCGCAAAGAGGTGAACCTGCTCAAGCAACACGCCAATATCACCATCGACAAACGCCCTGTGCGTCATTTCGATACCACCGCAGAGTCAAGCGTCGAAGTGCTGCCATCCCTATCAGGGATACTCACCGAATCAGAGAAAAAAGCCTTAGCGTATGCCGTTTCTGACGAATGCATGGACAAGAACGACTGGCAATATACTCAGGCGGGTCAGGTAAAAGACATGGAATACAACAGCGAAGTATTCCCCAGAGGCTTTGTCACAGGACTTCGCAAGCTACTGGGTGAGGTAGATGACTAATGGCAAATGGGCGGCAGAAAGCGCAGGAAAACCTAGAGGCATTTGAGGTCTGGAAAGCCACACAGACGGACGATAACTTTAAACAAATTGTGTTCCGAGGTCAGCTTAATCGTATCGAGGTGGCAAAGGGTATCGGTTGTGGCAAATCGGCGTTAAGTCAAAATCCCGCCCTCAAAAAAGCACTCAAAACACTAGAGGACGAGCTGCGTGAGAGGGATGTGCTGCCACCTCTTACGCAAGCTGCTAAGAAGAATGAGGGTAAACCTCAAGCCTATGACAACACAGCAAAGCGAAAGGCTCTCGATTCAAAGCGGGTGTCGTTATTAGAAGCTGAGAATATTGAATTGAAAGCCAAGGTTGATGCGCTTGAAAAGCGACTTGAGCGCTTTGGTGAGCTGTCTGAAACCTTATCTGAAATGGGGTTGATGCCACGATGAATATTGCTTTGCATGAAGACCAGATGCGCGTGACCAGTATCCCTTACCGCTCGACCAAGATGGTGATATTCAGCGGTGTGCCGCTTGCGAAGAACTCTTACAAAACCAATAGCGGGAAGTATTACGTCACCATCAAAGCCGACCCCGATAGCATCCCCGTCCAACCCACGCTGGGTCAGCACTGGTCAGTCAAAGGCGCTCGCCAGATAGAAAATATGGAGATAGGTGATTATGTGATGCAGCAGCACACCTATGAATCACCTAAGCATGTTGAATGCACGTTGCCTGAAACGGGTGAGCAACTGATACGCTTTATCGCTAGAGAAAGTGACTTCAAGGGTATTGGCGAAAGCAAAGCCAGAGCGCTCTGGCAGCTCTTAGGCAAAGACTTTCATGCCACACTGAAAAATGACACCCCAGAGTCCAGAAAGCGCCTGACATCAATTCTGAGTAACGATTCAGTAGAAGCACTCTTTAAGGGGTACGCCAAATACAAAAATCTGGCACATTGTAACTGGATGAGCGAACACAACATCCCCGCCAGTGTGCAACAACGACTGCTCAGGCATCACGGTGAAGCCTCCATAAAGGCAATTAAGGATAATCCTTATGTTTTGATGGGCTTTGGTCTTTCGTTCAGTGCCATTGAAGACATCATCAAGGAAATAAGCTTTAAGAGCGATATCACGAAGGATGACCCAAGAAGACTAAGTGCGGCTCTGGAAATGGCAATTCGAAAAGAGATTGAAAAAGGTCATACCTATACCACTCATGCCAATGTACGCCCTTATCTCTACAAGTTACTGAAAGACAAAGCACTGGTCACTCAGGCGTTCCAGTCAGGTCACGATAAAGCGCAGTACATTTTAAATCCCGACACAGGAACCTACCATCCAACGGCGCAACTTCTGATGGAAAGTGTCGTTGCCAAGCGCTTAAAGACACTGATTAAGCGAAATGACTTGTTTGATGAAAGAGCCAATGCCGCCTATTGCTCTGCGGTTGCCGAACTTCCCTACGAATTAACCCCTAAACAAACCGAAGCCGTCACAACGTGTCTGGATAATTCGCTAAGCTGTATTACGGGCGGTGCAGGAACAGGCAAGACCACGGTACTGAGAACGGCGCTCAGGGCTTACCATCAACTCGGGTTTAAAATACACGCAGTGGCGCTCAGCGGTCGCGCTGCAATGAGACTTCATGAGTCCATCGGTTTTGTCACTTCAACCATAGCTAAATTGCTGCGTGAAGAACCCATTGAACCCAGTGCCGAGAACACTAATCACCTACTAGTCATCGATGAGGCGAGCATGATTGACCTACCGACCATGTATCGCCTAGTAAATCACATTCACCCCTCTGTACGATTGATATTCACGGGCGACCCCGACCAACTGCCACCAATTGGCTGCGGTAAGGTGTTGTCAGACATCGTTGAAGCAAAAACGGTGGCGAATACGATGCTGGATATCGTCAAGAGACAGGAAGGTTCAACGGGTATTCCCGAATACTCAAAGCTCATTAATCAAGGTGTGATGCCTGACCAATTAAGCAAGGGTGCTATACACTTTCACGAAACCAGTAAAACAGACATTGCCAAAGTCTGTTGCGAGCTTTACCAAGAATCTCCAGAAAGCAGTCGTGTCATGGCTCCCACCAAAGCACTCGTATCAGAAATCAATAAGCTCACCCAGCAAGCGGTCAACCTAAACAGTGATAGCCTTGAATTTGAAATTAATGGTGACAAGTTCTTTCTGCCACTCCGCCTTAATGATGCGGTCTTATTTACTCAGAATCATTACGATAAAGGCATTCAGAACGGATCACTTGGCACACTAACCAGCGTCAAACCTTCTGGTGATAGTTACGGAGAGGTCACGCTTGATACGGGTGATAAGGTCGAGGTGACGCAATCCGTTCTAGATTGCATGGAGTTGGGTTATGCGATCACCCTACATAAAGCCCAAGGGTCACAGTTCCCGCGCATCATTATTGCCCTGCAAAAAGGTAGGATAATCGATAGAGCATGGCTCTACACGGCAATCACGAGAGCTGAAAGTGAAATCCATATCGTTGGCAGTAGCGAGGATATGAAGCGTATCACCGAGGCATCTAGTCAATCTCATAAGCGGAATAGCTATCTGAAAGAACTGTTGAATTAGCAGTTTCAAACTCGTTTATGCCCCAAAGTGAGTTTCGTCTCAGATAGTGCATCAGAGATGGTTCTTGATTTTGCTATACTAAAAATAATCCCAAAAGTGGTGTAATCCGTGTATTAGAGAGTCTGTATTCGTTTATAGGTTTGCAGTGCGGTATTTTCTTGGTGTCTGATTGAACAGCTTTTTAAAAGCCTGTACATAGGATGAATCAGATGCGTACCCCAACTCCATAGCAACTTCCTGTATGCTCATTTCCGAGCTTAATAATGGCAGAGATAAAACCAGCCTTATATTTTGTCGCCACAGAGCAAATGATTGAGAGAACTCTTTCGCACATAATCTGGACAATGTGCGCTCAGATGCTCCGACTTTTTTTGCCCATTCTTTTAACGTAAACGGTAAGTCAGGTTGCTGTTTAAGCTGTAGAAAAATAGATAAAAGGCGTTTGTCCGTAGGGATGAGAAGTGGTATTTCATAACTTTTTGCTGCCTCGATCTGATCTCGTAAGACCGTTAACAAATGTGCCAAGTTGGATTCCGGCTGTGAAAGCGTATCACTTTCAAACAAAAGCAATATCAACTCTTTGAGGAAGAAGTTTACCTGACAGGATTTAGGCTCACTTCCATACTGCACATGTTTGTTAGGGTTGAGGTAAATCGCTAAAAATTGTGTGTCTGTAATTGCAACAGACTTATGAATGGTATTGGCGGGGATAAAGAGCATACCATTGTGAGGGACTATTCCACTTTTATCACTAATGTCTGATTGTAACAAACCTTGGCGTGGGAAGACGATTTGGTGCCATGGATGTGAATGGAAATCATCAATATAACCAGAGGCCATGATAGTCGTTTTAGTTATAAATTTTTTTTCTGGAAAATCTCTGATTAAATTGTTAGCTTGCATAAATGGCGGCTTATCTACATT
>NZ_NDIO01000034.1:0-8441 GCF_002241085.1 Vibrio sp. V03_P4A6T147 | reverse complement strand
GAGTAAGACTAATCGCTAAAGTAAACCAGAAACCACATCCGCTAACTGCTTAAAAGTGTGAGTTCGCGATGAACTTGGCCGCCAGACTAAACCAATCTCTCGATACGCTTGCTGGCCAGGAGGCTCGATGACCACTAAATTTTGGTTTTCAACTAAGCCATGATTGATTGCCATTTGTGGAATGAACGTCGTCCCTAAACCATTGGCGACCATCTGCACTAAGGTATGTAAACTGGTTGCGGTAAATGGATTAATTTTCTCTTTGGCGGTTAACTTGCAAGCCGACACAGCATGATCCGTTAAACAGTGCACATTTTCGAGCAAAAACACCGATTCATCAGGCAGGTCAGCATACTTGATTGGCACACGGATGCTATCCATTTGATGACGGCTGATCACCATTTTGAATGGATCAATCCCCACGACTCGACTCTCCATTTTGCCGATATCGACAGGCAAAGCCAAAATCAACACATCAAGCTCTCCATGACGCAGTGCAGCCAAAAGGTTCGTCGTCGTATCTTCTCGTAATAATAAGTTCAACTTCGGAAAGCTGACATTCACTTCTTGCACTAAATCACACAGTAAAAATGGAGCAATGGTTGGAATACAACCCAGCTTAAGCTGACCTTGCATCTCATCGCCTTGGCAAACCTTGCCGAGTTCCACTAAATCTTGTCCTTTGGCAAGTAACTCTCTTCCTTGGC
Source organism: Vibrio sp. V03_P4A6T147 (assembly GCF_002241085.1). Classification (NCBI taxonomy): domain Bacteria; kingdom Pseudomonadati; phylum Pseudomonadota; class Gammaproteobacteria; order Vibrionales; family Vibrionaceae; genus Vibrio; species Vibrio sp. V03_P4A6T147. Next base: position 7,734 of record NZ_NDIO01000034.1, on the reverse strand, counting down.
TAACAACCAGCTCTCCCGCTTGAGTAAACACTAACGGAGCTTTCTTATCCTTTTCATAAAGCGGGCAACCTATTAATTCCTCTAAATTTTGGATCCCTTTACTTAGGGTAGATTGACTAACAAAACAACGTTCAGCGGCATCACTAAAGTGCCGTGTTTCGTAGAGTGTTACTAAATAGTGCAACTGCTTCAAACTGGGCCATTTATTCATCGTTCTACTACTATCTTATTTGAGTGCCGTTTCTGATTCCGTCATTAGAGCTCATCGCTTTTTTCGATGAGACTAATCTATTTATTTCGCTTTTTACTATCCTACAATCTGTACTATAGTTTGTCTCGTTCAAAAACGGACTGGACCAGTGCTCATCACTGGTTTGGAACTAAACCTTATTCTTAGGAGCAAAAAAATGGTACTAGTTGGTCGTAAAGCCCCTGATTTTACTGCAGCAGCTGTTCTTGGTAACGGTGAAATCGTTGATAGCTTCAACTTCGCAGAATTTACTAAAGGTAAGAAAGCGGTTGTTTTCTTCTACCCACTAGACTTCACTTTCGTTTGCCCATCAGAGCTTATCGCTTTTGACAAACGCTTCGAAGATTTCCAAGCGAAAGGCGTTGAAGTAATCGGTGTATCTATCGATTCTCAATTCTCTCACAACGCATGGCGTAATACCGCTATCGAAAACGGTGGCATTGGCCAAGTAAAATACCCGCTAATCGCTGACGTGAAGCACGAAATCTGTAAAGCGTACGATGTTGAGCACCCAGAAGCAGGCGTTGCTTTCCGTGGTTCTTTCCTCATCGACGAAGATGGTCTTGTACGTCACCAAGTTGTGAACGACCTACCACTAGGCCGTAACATCGACGAAATGCTACGTATGGTTGATGCGCTTAACTTCCACCAAAAGAACGGTGAAGTGTGCCCAGCACAGTGGGAAGAAGGCAAAGCCGGTATGGATGCATCTCCAAAAGGTGTTGCAGCATTCCTAGCTGAGCACTCAGACGACCTAGGCAAGAAATAATTCTCCTTAGCCCGCGCTCAACTCGGGTCAATGGTTGGACATATAATAAAGCGTAAAACGCATCGCCAATCAGTTAAGAAGTAAAGTCCTTATCCAAGCCCAAAGCTAACGCTTTGGGCTTTTTCGTTGTCGTTCATTTAGCGAAAATGAGGCAGCATTGGTTGGTAAACTTTACCCCTATTTCTCACCCCAATCACACTGACGTCACTACTCTAACTTGCTAACATTAACCAAATTTTTCCAGCAGGATTTTGCTATGAATATTCAAGTTGAAGTGTGTATTGATAATATTGAATCGCTACACAACGCCATTAAAGGCGGGGCTACTCGCATTGAATTGTGTTCGTCTCTGGCATTGGGTGGACTGACGCCCAGCTTTGGTTTAATGAAAAAGGCCGCGCAAATTTCGAGCGTTCCTGTTTACGCGATGATTCGTCCGCGTCAAGGCGACTTTCTTTATGATCAGGATGATCTCGATTCGATGTTGATCGATATCGAGATGGCAAAACAGGCGGGACTAGACGGCATCGTCTTTGGTATTTTGAATCCGAATCGCACCATCAACCTTGAAGCAAGCTTACTGATGATGCAAGCCGCGCAAGGGTTGGGTACCACTTTCCACCGTGCGATTGATCAATACCACAGCTATGAACAAGCGATTGAAGACATTGCAAAATTAGGGTGTGAGCGTGTACTTACTTCAGGGTTAGCGCCAGATGCCTATGCAGGACGAGCCGTAATTGCACACATGGTGAAACTGGCGAATGGCCGATTCTCTATTATGGCTGGGGCTGGCTTAAACGCATCAAACGTGACTGACATTATCCGTGAAACGGGCATCACTGAAGTGCATTTGTCCGGCAAAACCACGCGTGCAAGTAGCATGGATATGATCGCCAATGCGGTGAAAATGGGCCAAGAGTCTGTCGATGACACCCTCATCCCAATTACCGATCCGGCTAAAATCCAAGAGGTATTACGCCAGCTTTCTTAACTTCGGCGACCATTATGTCTTGATGTAAGGTGAATAACTTTCCTTCACCTTACTTTACCCAAAAGGCTATTTGAGGATGTCATCAATCGATTGTTTACCTAAGTGGCGCACATCCTTACCTTTGACAAAATAGATGATGTATTCGCAGATATTCTGGCAGCGATCGCCCACGCGTTCGATGGCTCGTGCAGACCACATGACTTGTAATATATGTGGGATATTTTTAGGGTCTTCCATCATATAGGTCATCAGTTGGCGGATCACGGCTTCGTATTCGGCATCCAGCTTGTCATCCAAGCGGTACACTTCAGCAGCCGATTCAAGATCCATCCGCGCAAAAGCGTCTAACACTTGGTGCAACATTGCAATGGCTTGTCGGCATAAAGGTTCAAGAGAAACTCGAAATTTGCTCTCTTTAGGTGAAGGGCTTTCGATAGTGACGTAGGCAATTTTGGTGGCAACATCACCAATTCGTTCAAGGTCGGTAATGGTTTTGATGATCGCCATGATCAAGCGCAGATCCTTGGCTGTCGGTTGTCGCTTAGCGATAATACGCGTGCAAGCCTCATCAATAGAGACTTCCATCGCATTCACTTTGTGATCATCCCGAACGACTTTTCTGGCCAGATCGGCATCATCTTTATGCAATGCTTGCATCGCAAATGAGAGTTGTTGCTCCACCAGCCCGCCCATCGTCAATACATGAGTGCGAATCGATTCAAGTTCAACATTGAACTGCCCTGAAATGTGGCGACCTAGATGCATCATCGTTCCTTTTGAATATCGCTATTGACGAAAGTGTTAACCATATCGACCAGTAATATAGTCTTCCGTCTGTTTTTTCAATGGGGAGGTGAAAATAGAGTCAGTATCCGCATACTCAATCAATTTTCCCATATGGATAAAAGCCGTATGATCGCTCACTCTTGCCGCTTGTTGCATGTTATGCGTCACAATCACCACTGTGTATTTGGTTTTGAGATCGTTAATCAACTCTTCGATGGTCAAAGTAGAAATAGGATCCAAAGCAGACGTTGGCTCATCAAGCAACAGCACCTCTGGCTCAATAGCAATCGCTCTGGCGATCACTAAGCGTTGCTGCTGCCCACCCGAAAGGCCAAATGCATTTTCATGTAGGCGATGCTTCACTTCATCCCATAACGCAGCGGCTCTTAAAGCTCGCTCAACGGAGTCATCTAAGGTACGGCTATTTTTAATTCCCTGTAGACGAAGTCCATACACCACGTTTTCATAAATGGATTTCGGAAATGGGTTAGGTCGTTGGAATACCATCCCCACTCGGCGGCGCAACGTGGCGACATCCACATCTGGGTGATAGACGTTTCTACCATGCAGTTTGACTTCACCTTCAACTCGACACCCTTCGACCAGATCGTTCATCCGGTTAATACAGCGTAGTAAGGTTGACTTACCACAACCGGAAGGGCCGATAAACGCCGTTACTTGTCCTTTGGGAATTCGCATTGAAATATGGCTCAGCGCACAAGTCTGTTTATAGAACAGATTCAGATCTTCAATCGCAATCGCCGTTTGTTGATCGCTCAGATTATTGACATCTAACGGGGCGTGATAACCCAAAGTTTGATTGATGGAAAACATAATTAATCTTGCCCTAACGTTCGATATTTCTCACGCAAGTTATTGCGGATACTGATGGCCGTTAAATTCAGTGCCACAATCACTGTCACCAATAAAAATGAAGTGGCGTACACCAGTGGCCTAGCCGCTTCGATGTTGGTCGTTTGGAAACCAACATCGTAAATATGAAAACCTAAGTGCATGAATTTTCGCTCAAGATGTACAAAGGGAAACTCGCCATCCACAGGCAAACTTGACGCCAGTTTGACCACACCCACCAGCATCAAAGGGGCAACCTCACCCGCGGCTCGCGCAATGGCGAGAATAAGCCCAGTAATAATCGCAGGGCTTGCCATCGGCAATACTATGCGCCAAATCGTCTCAAAATGGGTAGCGCCCAATGCTAACGAGCCATGGCGTACTGCGCTGGGAATCCGTGTTAACCCTTCTTCCGTCGTTACAATCACTACGGGTAGAGTTAACACGGCTAATGTGAGCGCCGACCACAGTAAGCCAGGTGTACCAAAAGTGGGGGCTGGTAACCTTTCGCTATAGAGTAGCGTATCAATCGATGAGCCTATGGTGTAAACAAAAAAACCAAGACCAAACACCCCATAAACAATCGATGGCACACCAGCAAGGTTGATAACCGCAACACGAATGATACGAGTAAACAGATTCTCTTTTGCGTATTCGTGCAGATAAATAGCCGCCACAACACCAAGTGGCATGACAATAATCGACATCAACAACACCAACAGCACTGTACCAAAGATGGCTGGAAATACACCGCCTTCAGAGTTCGATTCTCGGGGATCTTCTGATAGGAAGAGCCACACCTGCTTTCCCCACTGGACCAATTTTTGCCCCAAAGTCATATCATTGGGATACCAAATATCGAGAATTTGGCTAAGTGGAATCGCCACTCGTTGCCCACTCATCTCTTCAACAATCAACGACGGCCCATTCATTTGCTGGCGCAGCGCATCTAACTTTTGTTCGGCAATAGCTAATTGGCTATCCAAATCCTGCTTTTTATGAAAATAGTGCTCTAAATAGGTTCGTTCTAGCTTTCCATTGAGTTCTTTACGACGCTTCTCTAAACGTAATTTTTCCGCGGCAAAGCCAATGACTCGGATCTCTTGGTCAATAACATCGTCAATTTGCTCTCTCAATAACGCGACATCCTGCATCCCTGCAGCGAGCATGGTCTGAACATCCGAACTCTCGCTTCCATCGGTTTGCACATAAGCAATCGGCTTGCCATAAAACTGTCCGTTACTCTTACGTTCTATTACCGCCCACCCGCTAGGCATTTGTTTATCCGACAGTTTAACATCCAGTATCGAAACAAAGTCCGCATGATTTCGCTCTCGGTTAGCGACTTTGATACTGAGCCGCTTCACTTCCCCAGCATCCAGTATGGCTTTGGGCCACGTAATGTCTAATGCTCTTAAGTGTGTTAATGGCACATTTTCCTCAGAGTAGAGCTGGCCAACCAGTGCTTGTCCCTCTTGAGTTTGCCATTGATAAAGTGGCGTCGGCCAAAAATAGGTTAATCCTTTCCAACCAATAAACAGGAGCAAGCCCAATACCGAAATCAGGCTGATGCTGACAGCACCGCCTGTTAACCATATCCAAGGTGAACCTGATTGAAACCACTTAAACATTTGTGATGATTTTTCCCAATTGATTACAAAGCACCTTGATTACAAAGCGCGATATTTGGCACGCAACCTTTGTCTGACCCATTCAGCAATCGAGTTCACACAAAAGGTGAACATGAGTAGCAATAGTGCCGCTAAAAAAAGCAACCGGTAATGGGAGTTCCCCACTTCCGACTCTGGTAGCTCAACCGCAATCGTTGCCGATAAGGTGCGCATCCCTTCTAAAATATTCCAATCTAAAATGGGTGTATTACCCGTCGCCATAAGAACGATCATTGTTTCTCCGACGGCTCGCCCCAAACCCATCATGATCGCCGAGAATATGCCAGGACTTGCCGTTAACAACACGACTTTGGTCAATGTCTGCCAAGGTGTTGCACCTAATGCTAATGACCCATCAGAAAGATGTTTAGGTACGGAAAAGATCGCATCTTCCGCAATAGTGAAAATGGTTGGAATGACGGCAAAGCCCATCGCAAAACCAACCACCAGCGCATTACGCTGATCAAAATCGATGCCGTTTTGCGCGAGATAAATCTGAATATCGCCATCAAATAGCCAAACTTCAATTTGGCTGCTATACGAAAAGATAACCACTGCACTAACGACTAATACGGGGATTAGTATCAATGCGTGCCACCCATTTGAAAAATTTCGCACCCATGCTCTCGGTAATAGGTGCCAACCTAGCCCAACGAGTAACATCACAATGGGTAAAAATAGCAGCAGCGCTCCGACCGCCGCGAGATGGCTTTCAATTAATGGCGCAAACCACAACCCCGCTAAAAAACCAATAATGACGGTTGGTAACGCTTCCATCAATTCAATCGACGGCTTCACCACTCGGCGCATTCTCGGTGACATAAAATAAGCCGTGTAAATCGCGCCAAACACCGCAATCGGTATCGCAAATAACATTGCGTATGCTGCGGCCTTAAGAGTGCCAAAGGCTATCGGTACTAGGCTAAACTTAGGCTCAAATTCATCGTTCGCTGACGTCGATTGCCACACATATTGAGGCTCTGGATAACTTTCGTACCACACTTTTTGCCACAATGATGAGAGTGATATTTCAGGATAATCATTATCCACTTTTGCCACGCTGATCTTCTGCTCGCTTAACGTAGCGAGATAAAGCTCATTATTGGACATGGCGGCCAATTGAGGGGCTTTGTTGTACATCCTCTCAAACAACACCAGTTTTTCACTGGTCGTATAATGACTTTGGATTGTGCCATTAGGGTAGAAACTGTAAAAACCTTTGCGATAAGTATCCGGCAGTAACAGCGTCACCTGCGGCGCTAATTTAAACTTACGAATCTGAGTCAGTTGACGTTCTTCATTTTGCAGCACATCAAACCATTGTGACACTAAGCCGTTACGGTGAGTCACCAGTAGCGAATAAGCACCGGACAATAAGTTGATTTGTGTCACGGCTCGATCGGAATTACCTTGGCTTAAATCAACCACTTCTCGCACGAAATAACCTTGACGACTCTTAACGGCAACAACCAATTCGGACCCTGAGCGAAGATAAAGCGTTTTACCATCTGGCGTAAAAAGCAATTGGTCCAAAGAAGGAAATGAGCCTTGAAACACAAAGCGCTGAATTGGTTCAACGTTATCACTCGTTAAGGTTTGTACTATCACCTCATCATTATCGAGATAAGAAGCGAAGAAAAGTGCCTCATCAGTAACGGCGAAGGCAAACTGGCGTAACGTTTGCGTTTTATGAGTCAGCCGAAATGTAGAGGGTAAACTGACGCGCTCAAGATAAGGAGAAAACTGGCGACCTTCCACGCTATGCAGATAACTGAATTTAGGGCGAGCAATAAAGACCTCTCCCGCCGCATTGCTAGCGGCAAACCACCCATTCAGCGGGGGAGCTTGGCTAAAAAGATCAACGCGAATAGGGAGACTATCCGACCACAATGCGTGTTCCGTTTTGCCGTCCAAGGGCCAAAAGTTCATGCTGCCATCAAGGTCAACAACAAAGGCATTCTCGCCGTATTCATCTATGGCCAAAAATTGAGGATTGGAAGTGGTTATACTCACTTGCGCCACGTTCCTTTCAATTTTTGCGCTACCAAAAAGAGGGAAAACAACCATCGCAAGATAGACAAAAATCAGCACTAAAGCGCCAAGTACACTCACGCCACCAAAACTCACAGCAAGGCGAACCAAACGGTCTTTTATCAACCGTTTTCTGTCACGTTCCTTCAATGAAAATTCACTTGGTGCCATTGCTCTCTCTACCCTTTTTCCTGTCTGCGTATAATATGTAATTTTCGTGACAAGTATATTACAACTCGCAATAAACGACTGAAAATAAAACAACTATACTCAACTTGCCTACTTGAAATAAAAATGTCACATAAAAGGCATAGTTTGCATAATCATCAATACCCGAATTGATTGCTGTGCAGAATCGCACAATCAGCACACAGAGGGTGAG
>NZ_NDIO01000099.1:0-26914 GCF_002241085.1 Vibrio sp. V03_P4A6T147 | reverse complement strand
GTTAACAATAATAATTAAGGAAAAATCATGTCTGACAAAAGACGTTACTTTGGTACAGATGGTGTCCGCGGTAAAGTTGGACAGTATCCTATCACTCCCGATTTCGTATTAAAACTTGGCTGGGCGGCTGGACGTGTATTGGCAAAACAAGGCACGAAAAAAGTCATTATTGGTAAAGATACGCGTATTTCAGGTTATATGCTTGAGTCGGCTCTAGAAGCGGGCTTAGCCGCTGCAGGATTAAAGGCGATTTTTACCGGACCTATGCCGACGCCAGCTGTTGCTTACCTGACTCAAACCTTTCGTGCAGAAGCGGGGATCGTTATCTCAGCGTCGCATAACCCTTATTACGATAACGGCATCAAATTCTTCTCATCCGAAGGGACTAAATTACCTGATGAAATTGAATTGGAGATCGAAGCTGAATTGGATAAACCGATTGAGTGTGTCGAGTCTGCCGAACTTGGTAAGGCTTCACGTATGGTCGACGCTGCAGGGCGGTATATCGAGTTTTGTAAAAGTACCTTTCCATCGCAGTGGAATTTATCAAAGCTGAAAATCGTCGTTGACTGTGCTCATGGTGCCACCTATCACATCGCTCCTAATGTCTTTAAGGAACTTGGCGCTGAAGTGATAGCAATGGGGGTTGAGCCAGATGGTCTGAATATTAATGACGAAGTTGGAGCAACGGATGTCCGTGCGTTGCAACAGCGCGTTGTGGCAGAAAAAGCAGATTTAGGGCTGGCATTTGATGGTGATGGCGATCGCTTAATTATGGTTGATGAGCTTGGCAATAAAGTGGATGGAGATCAAATTGCCTATATCATCGCCCGTGATGCCCTGAGACGTGGAGAATTAAAAGGTGGTGTTGTTGGAACGCTAATGACAAACCTTGGTATGGAAAACGGCTTAAAGCAGTTAGGTATCCCTTTTGTGCGAGCGGCGGTTGGTGACCGTTATGTGATGGAAAAATTGCTGGCAAAAGGTTGGAAAATTGGCGCAGAAAATTCAGGGCACATCATACTGCTAGACAAAGTGACTACGGGTGATGCGATTGTTGCGGCGTTGCAAGTTCTTGCTTCCGTTGTGGGCAGTGAAATGTCGCTCAATGAACTGGCTAAAGGCATGACGCTTTACCCGCAGGTTTTAGAAAACGTACGTTTTAGTGGTGATTCCAACCCATTAGAAGCCGAAGCGGTAAAAGCAGCTGTAGCTGCCGTAGAAGCGGAACTTGGTAGCCAAGGTCGAGTGCTCTTGCGTAAATCAGGTACTGAACCTTTATTGCGCGTGATGGTGGAAGGGGAAGATGCTGAGCTAGTAAAAAATTCAGCATTAAAGATAGCGCAAGCGGTTAAAGATAATTGCTAACCAGAAAAATAATATGAGTTAACCTAGGATTTCATGACCGTAATTCGGCTTGAAATCTTATGGTTAGCTATACACATAGGGTGTTGTTGCCCTTTTTTTAACCGCTTGAAGCATAAACTCCATTTTTTTATAAAATACTCCTTGTCAGCATGGGATGCATTCGTTAGTATTGCGTCCGCCTTCGTTGAGGAGGTCGCTAGCCTTGTTCAAGTCAGTTGATAAGAACGGCGCTGGCTCAACTATTTGGAACATAGGTGGAAGTAATGTTTACAGTTCTACTTGTGATTTACCTGTTGGCAGCGCTTGGTATCATTGGCCTAGTGTTAATTCAACAAGGTAAAGGCGCAGATATGGGAGCCTCTTTCGGTGCTGGCGCGTCAAACACTGTGTTTGGTGCTAGTGGCTCAGGAAATTTCCTAACCCGAATGACTGCAATTTTTGCAACCGTATTCTTCATTCTTAGTTTGGCATTGGGCAATTTGTCTACGCATAAAACTGAATCACAATGGATTGACCCAACTAAAGGTCAAGTGATTGAGCAAACTACGGATACAGCGAGTGACGTTCCAGTAAAATCTGGTGACGAAATCCCGCAATAACTTATCTTAGATAAGTACAAATAATTGCCGAGATGGTGAAATTGGTAGACACACTAGCATGAGGTGCTAGCGCCTTAGGTGTGAGGGTTCGAGTCCCTCTCTCGGCACCATTATTTACAAACTTGTAAATCACTTGATAGAGCGTATAATGCTCGCAAGTCGGACGCGGGGTGGAGCAGCTTGGTAGCTCGTCGGGCTCATAACCCGAAGGTCGTCGGTTCAAATCCGGCCCCCGCAACCAATTCTTTTTGGGTTTTGGATGCAAGTTTGTGCAGTGTCAACCTCACTGCAATTGAGAATTTAGATTCTCAATCATCAGGGTCCAGCAACAAAAAACCCCGACTAATCGGGGGTTTTTGTTATCTGAGTTTCTCAAGTATGAGATTTTCAGATAGTTGCTTGGAATTTAAATTGGGCTCTGTGCCCTTTTTTTGTTTCTGGAGTGGTTTAAATGACTGGTTTAGAAAGACAACTTACTGAAATGCTTGACGCTCCAGTAGCTGCATCAGGTTATGAGTTAGTTGGATTAGAATTTATTCGTGCCGGAGAGCACTCAACATTACGCATCTATATTGATCATGAAAACGGTATTAACGTTGATGATTGCGCAGAAGTGAGCCATCAAGTGAGTGCTGTGCTCGATGTTGAAGATCCAATTTCTGTGGCTTACAACCTAGAAGTTTCTTCACCAGGTTTAGAGAGACCACTTTTTAAAGCAGCGCATTATGAACAGTTTATTGGTCACGAAGTCAGCATCGTTTTGAAAATGGGTGTCGGCAACCGTCGCAAATGGAAAGGAATTATCCATTCTATTGATGGCGAAACCGTTGCAATTAGCGTTGATGGGAAAGAAGAACTATTTGCGCTAAGCAATATTTCTAAAGCTAACCTGATCCCTAAATTTTAGTTCTCCTAGAGAAAAGAGCTTAAGAGGCTAGATTAAATGAGTAAAGAAATTTTAGCGGTAGTTGAGGCGGTTTCGAACGAGAAGGCCGTACCTCGTGAGCGTATTTTTGAGGCGCTTGAAACTGCGCTTGCCACATCAACAAAGAAGAAACATGAAATTGAAGTCGATGTACGTGTTGCTATCGACCGTAAAACGGGTGAGTTTGAAACTTTTCGCCGTTGGTTAATCGTTGAAAATGTTGAACATCCAACAAAAGAAATTTCATACGATGCTGCTAAATACGACGACGAAACAGCTGAACTTGGTCAATATATTGAAGATCAAATTGAATCAGTGACCTTTGACCGTATTACAACACAAACAGCAAAACAAGTGATCGTACAAAAAGTGCGTGAAGCTGAACGTGCGCAAATCGTCGAACAGTTTATTGATAACGAAGGTGAGTTGGTTACTGGCGTTGTTAAGAAAGTAAACCGTGATTCGGTTATTCTGGATTTAGGTAATAACGCTGAAGCGGTTATTTTACGTGATGACCAGCTACCGCGTGAAAACTTTCGTCCAGGTGACCGAGTTCGTGGTCTGCTATATGCTGTACGCCCTGAAGCGCGCGGATTCCAACTCTTCATTACTCGTTCAAAACCAGAAATGCTCGCTGAGCTATTCCGTGTAGAAGTGCCAGAAATCGGTGAAGAGCTGATTGAATTGAAAGCCGCGGCTCGTGATCCGGGTTCGCGTGCGAAAATTGCAGTCAAAACCAATGACAAACGCATTGACCCTGTGGGCGCGTGTGTCGGTATGCGTGGAGCACGTGTTCAAGCCGTATCGAGTGAGCTCGGCGGTGAGCGCATTGATATCGTTCTTTGGGATGATAACCCAGCTCAATTTGTTATCAATGCAATGGCACCAGCAGATGTTGCATCGATCATCATGGATGAAGATACGCACTCAATTGATATTGCTGTTGAAGCGGATAACCTAGCGCAAGCAATCGGTCGTAATGGTCAAAACGTACGTCTCGCTTCTCAACTGACTGGTTGGGAATTGAATGTTATGACGGTTGCTGATCTACAGAAAAAACATCAAGAAGAATCGATGGCTTCTATTGAAAACTTCATGAAGTACCTCGATATCGAGCAAGACTTCGCTGAGTTATTGGTTGAAGAAGGCTTCTCAACGCTTGAAGAAGTGGCTTATGTGCCAGTTGCTGAGCTACTTGAAGTTGACGGCCTAGATGAAGATATCATCGAAGCATTGCGTACTCGCGCGAAGAATGCGTTGACCACGATTGCGCTAGCACAAGAAGAGTCTTTTGAAGGGCTAGAGCCAGCAGAAGATCTGCTCGCACTAGAAGGTTTAGAGCGTGAAATGGCCTTTAAACTCGCAGCGAAAGGCATAGTCACATTAGAAGATCTTGCTGACCAAGGTATTGATGACCTCGAAAATATTGAAGGTCTAACAGAAGAGCGTGCAGGTCAATTGATCATGGCAGCGCGCAATATTTGTTGGTTTAGCGAAGAAGAATAATTCTCAGCAAGAGGAGAGAGCGGCATGACACAACTTACAGTTAAAGCACTGAGTGAAGAAATTGGTACGCCAGTTGACCGCTTGTTAGAACAACTTGCTGATGCAGGCATGAACAAAACGAGTTCTGATAACGTTTCTGATGATGAAAAGCATAAGCTACTGTCACATCTTAGAAAAGAGCACGGTGATACCACTGGTGACTCAGAGCCGACTCGTTTGACGTTGCAGCGAAAAACACGCAGCACATTGAGCGTCAATGCCGGCGGCGGCAAAAGTAAGAATGTTCAAGTTGAAGTGCGTAAAAAACGTACCTACGTTAAGCGCAGTGCAGTAGACGATGAAGCAACACGTGAAGCGGAAGAAGCCGCGCAACGTGAAGCACAAGAATTAGCAGCGCGTGAAGCACAAGCAAAAGCAGAGCGCGAAGCCGAAGAAAAAGCAAAGCGTGAAGCCGAAGAAAAAGCGAAGCGTGAGGCACAAGAGAAAGCGAAGGTTGAAGCACAAACGAATGCAACAGCTAACGCGGATGAGAAAGCAAAACGTTCTGCAGTGAAACCAGAACTTTCTGCTGAAAATAAAATGAAGCAAGAAGCAGCGCGAAAAGAAGCCGAAGAGCTTAAACGTCGTCAAGAAGCCGAAGCATTACGTAAAGCTGAAGAGGAAAGTCAGCGCCAGCTAGAAATAGCACGTGAATTGGCTGAGAAGAATAAAGAGCGTTGGTCTGCTGAAGAAGAGAAAAAGGGTAGTATGGAAGAAAATACAGATTACCATGTTACGACTTCAACGTATGCACGTGAAGCCGAAGATGAAGCAGATCGCCGTGAAGAAGGTGCTAGCCGTAAATCTACGAAAGCTAATAAGAGCAAAATCTCATCTCAGGATGATAAGCAAGAGCGCGGTACGCGCCGAGGCAAAGCTCGTAAAGGTCGTATGGCTAAACCTGCATCGATGCAACATGGTTTTGATAAAACAGCGGTTGTCGCTAAGCAAGATGTTGTGATCGGTGAAACGATTGTTCTTTCTGAACTGGCAAACAAAATGTCAGTGAAAGCAACTGAAGTTATCAAAGTGATGATGAAGATGGGCGCAATGGCAACCATCAACCAAGTGATCGACCAAGAAACCGCGCAATTAGTCGCTGAAGAAATGGGTCATAAAGTTCTCATCCGCAAAGAGAATGAACTGGAAGAAGCGATCCTTTCTGACCGTGATAACAAGTTTGAAGCAGTACCTCGTGCGCCAGTTGTGACAATCATGGGTCACGTTGACCACGGTAAGACATCAACACTTGATTACATCCGTCGCACACACGTCGCATCAGGCGAGGCCGGTGGTATTACTCAGCACATTGGTGCTTACCACGTTGAAACACCAAACGGTATGATCACCTTCCTTGATACTCCTGGACACGCTGCGTTTACTTCAATGCGTGCTCGTGGTGCTCAAGCGACAGATATCGTTGTATTGGTTGTTGCAGCAGATGATGGCGTAATGCCACAAACGGTTGAAGCGATTCAACATGCGAAAGCGGCGAATGTGCCACTTATCGTTGCAGTAAACAAAATCGATAAAGATGGCGCGAACCCAGATGGCGTGAAAAATGAGCTTGCTCAACACAACATCATTCCTGAAGAGTGGGGCGGTGAGAACATGTTTGTTCACATCTCTGCGAAACAGGGAACCAATATTGAAGGCCTACTAGAAGCTATCCTACTTCAAGCTGAAGTTCTTGAGCTTCATGCTGTTAAAGATGGTATGGCGTCTGGTGTGGTAGTTGAGTCTCGTCTTGATAAAGGCCGTGGCCCTGTGGCAACTGTTCTTGTTCAATCAGGAACACTACGCAAAGGCGACATCGTACTATGTGGTCAAGAATATGGCCGTGTTCGTGCGATGCGCGACGAAACTGGTAACGAAGTTACGGAAGCGGGCCCATCAATTCCTGTTGAAATTCTAGGTTTGTCTGGTGTTCCAGCTGCCGGTGATGAAGCAACAGTAGTTCGTGATGAGCGTAAAGCACGTGAAGTGGCAAATTATCGTCAAGGTAAATTCCGTGATGTGAAGCTTGCACGTCAGCAGAAATCTAAGCTTGAAAACATGTTCTCTAACATGACAGCGGGCGAAGTGGCTGAACTGAACGTGGTACTAAAAGCAGACGTTCAAGGTTCGGTTGAAGCCATTGCTGATTCACTGCGTAACCTTTCAACTGATGAAGTGAAAGTGAACATCGTGGGTTCTGGTGTGGGTGGTATCACAGAAACTGATGCAGTACTTGCAGCAGCTTCTAACGCTATCGTACTTGGCTTTAACGTTCGTGCTGATGCATCAGCTCGTCGTACTATCGAATCTGAAAACTTAGACCTACGTTACTACTCAATCATTTATCAATTGATTGATGAAGTAAAAGCGGCCATGAGCGGCATGCTAGCACCAGAGTTTAAGCAAGAGATCATTGGTCTTGCTCAGGTTCGTGAAGTATTTAAATCACCTAAACTAGGTGCAGTTGCTGGTTGTATGGTGACTGAAGGCGTTATCAAACGTAATAGCCCTATCCGTGTTCTACGTGATAACGTGGTTATCTACGAAGGTGAGCTTGAATCGCTACGTCGCTTTAAAGATGACGTGCAAGAAGTGAAGAATGGCTACGAATGTGGTATCGGCGTTAAGAACTACAATGATGTTCGCGTTGGTGACCAAATCGAAGTCTTCGAAACAGTGGAAATTAAACGTACACTGGATTAATTGACTGACGTTGCTGTATTGAAATAGACAGTAATCGGTTGTTGAATACACCATGGGGGGCTGGGTTGAACCATCCCCCCATTCTTTCTATATGTGAGAAAAGATATGTCAAAAGAATTTAGCCGCACGCAGCGCGTATCCCAACAGCTGCAAAAAGAACTCGCCATGATCATACAACGTGAAGTCCGTGACTCACGCTTAGGTATGGTGACTATTTCAGAAGTCGAAGTGTCACGTGACCTTGCTTATGCAAAAGTGTTTGTGACGTTTCTATGCGTTGGTGAGCAGACCCCAGAAAGCTGCTTAGCTGCGTTAAAAGAGCATGAAGTTCATATCCGCATGATGCTTGGCAAACGTATTCGCTTACGTTTGACACCAGAAATTCGCTTCACTTATGACAATACTTTGGTTGAAGGTATGCGCATGTCCAACTTGGTGACTGAAGTGGTCAGCAATGATAAGCGCAGACAGAAAGATGCAGGGCGTGAAGATGAAGCGTCTGCAGAAGAAGGGAATGAATAGATGGCTCGTCGTCGTAAAGGTCGCCCAATCAACGGGGTAATTTTACTGGATAAGCCAACGGGTATCTCCTCGAATGATGCCTTACAAAAAGTAAAACGTATTTATTTTGCAGAAAAAGCCGGACACACTGGCGCGCTCGATCCTTTGGCAACAGGAATGTTGCCTATTTGCCTTGGTGAAGCGACAAAATTCTCTCAGTTTTTACTTGATTCAGATAAGCGTTATCGAGTCATTGCAAAACTGGGTGAGCGAACCAATACCTCTGATTCAGACGGAGAGGTAGTGGAAACACGCCCTGTCAATGTGCAATTAAATACCCTGCGAGAGTGCATCGAGCGTTTTCGTGGTGAAACCGACCAAATTCCGTCAATGTTTTCTGCACTGAAATATCAAGGCCGTCCTCTATATGAATACGCTCGTGAAGGCATTGATATTCCGCGCGAATCTCGAAAAATCACTGTCTATGATATTGAATTGATTCGTTTCGAAGGTGATGAAGTTGAAATGGATGTGCACTGTTCGAAAGGCACGTATATCCGCACTATCGTGGATGACTTAGGTGAAATGCTTGGTTGTGGCGCACATGTGACCATGCTGCGTCGTACTGCGGTCGCGAAGTACCCATATGAGAAGATGGTGACTTTAGAGCAACTTGATGCATTGCTGCAACAGGCGCTGCGTGATGATGTCGCACCGAAAAATGTGTTGGACTCGTTATTAATGCCAATGGACAGTGCGGTGCAAGATTTGCCGGAAGTTAACCTTATTCCTGAGTTGGCAGACATGGTACAACATGGCCAACCAGTGCAAGTGTTGGGTGTGCCACTTGATGGCACAGTGCGCATGACCATGGGTGAAGAGAAACTCTTTATCGGTGTGGGTGAAATTGACCAAGATGGTCGTGTTGCGCCTAAGCGATTGGTCGTTTTTAGAGACGAAGAGTCGCTTTAAATAGCTATTGCTTAACGTTGGGGATTTCCCTATAATCCCGGCTTCGCGTAGCGGCTGAATCAGAGATTGGCTGCTACACCTTTAAACTTACTCTTATTAGGAGAGCATTATGTCTCTGAATGCAGAAACTAAAGCGGCAATCGTTGCTGAATACGCACGTGGCGAAGGCGACACTGGTTCACCAGAAGTACAAGTAGCACTACTAACTGCTTCTATCAACCACCTACAAGGTCACTTCAAAACTCACAAAGGCGATCACCACAGCCGTCGTGGTCTACTACGCATGGTTTCAAGCCGTCGTAAGCTTCTAGACTACCTAAAAGGTAAAGATTTAGGTCGTTACCAAGACCTAATCAAACGTCTTGAGCTACGTCGCTAAGATCAGTTTGTTCAGAAAAGGGGCTTTTAGCCCCTTTTTTGTTATCTAAATTTGGCACAATCTCTCCTAAGTCGCTATACTACCCGCCGTTAAAGTGTGTTGTATGTACTTTAACGCTTCATACTCATAGCATTACAGTCACCGAAGTCGGCCAGCAGGTCGCGGCTATTAAAAGTAGCGTTCAGATACCAGTGGGAGCGGCAAGCCCAACGCTTTGTTTCCCGTGATATAGAGCCTATTTTTACTAGTCGCGATTCGTAATGTCTTGAGTGTTATTTCATTCAATCTAGAGGCAACTCTAGAGCAAGGATAAACAATGTTTGATAAACCAGTAGTGAAATCATTCCAATACGGTAATCATACCGTCACTCTAGAAACCGGCGTTATCGCACGCCAAGCTACATCGGCTGTTATGGTCACTATGAACGATACCGCGGTATTCGTTTCTGTTGTTGGTAAAAAAGAAGCAGTAGAAGGTCAAGACTTCTTCCCTCTTACTGTTAACTACCAAGAGCGTACTTACGCAGCGGGTAAAATTCCAGGTGGCTTCTTCAAGCGTGAAGGTCGTCCATCAGAAGGCGAAACTTTGACTGCGCGTCTGATTGACCGCCCAATTCGTCCTCTTTTCCCTAATGCATTTAAAAATGAAGTTCAAGTCATCGCGACAGTGATGTCTGTAAACCCAGACGTTCAACCTGATATCGTAACTATGATTGGTACTTCAGCAGCACTTGCTATCTCTGGTATTCCATTCAATGGTCCTATTGGCGCGGCGCGCGTGGGTCACATTGATGGTCAATTAGTGCTTAACCCAAGCATGACCGAGCTTGCTGTATCTCGTCTTGATCTTGTGGTTGCAGGTACAGACAACGCAGTGCTGATGGTTGAGTCAGAAGCGGATAACCTAACTGAAGAAGAAATGCTAGCAGCGGTTGTTTACGGCCACGACCAACAACAAGCTGTGATTAAAGCGATCAATGAATTTGCTGCTGAAGTTGCCACTCCAGCTTGGGATTGGGTTGCTCCTCAAGAGAACACAGTACTTAACAGCAAGATCGCTGAACTAGCAGAAGCTAAGCTTGTTGAAGCTTACAAAATCACTGAAAAAATGGCTCGTTACGACCGTATTCATGAAATTGCTGCTGAAGTAAACAAAGTAATTCTTGCTGAAGATCCTGAAGCAAATGCGAAAGAAATCCACACTATCTTCCACGATCTAGAGAAGACGGTTGTACGTCGTAGCATTATTGCTGGCAACCCACGTATTGACGGTCGTGAAAAAGACATGGTTCGTGCGCTAGACGTACGCACTGGTATTCTTCCTCGTACTCACGGTTCTGCACTATTTACTCGTGGTGAAACTCAGGCAATCGTAACCGCTACTCTTGGTACTCAGCGTGATGCTCAAATCATCGATGAGCTAACAGGTGAGCGTAAAGATAACTTCCTACTACACTACAACTTCCCTCCATACTGTGTGGGCGAAACTGGTTTTGTAGGCTCTCCTAAGCGTCGTGAAATCGGCCACGGTAAACTGGCTAAGCGTGGTATCGCTGCCGTTATGCCTTCAGTGGAAGAGTTCCCATACACAGTTCGTGTCGTATCAGAAATCACAGAATCTAACGGTTCATCTTCAATGGCTTCGGTATGTGGTACTTCTCTTGCTCTGATGGATGCAGGTGTACCAATCAAGTCTTCAGTTGCAGGTATTGCAATGGGTCTTGTTAAAGAAGGCGATGATTTCGTTGTTCTTTCTGACATTCTTGGTGATGAAGATCACCTAGGTGACATGGACTTTAAAGTAGCGGGTACTAACCAAGGTATCACTGCACTGCAAATGGACATTAAGATCGAAGGTATCACCAAAGAGATCATGCAAATTGCGCTAAACCAAGCACAAGGTGCACGTAAGCATATCCTTTCTGTGATGGATCAAGCGATCTCTGGTGCTCGTGCTGAGATTTCTGAATTTGCACCACGCATTTACACCATGAAGATCAGCTCTGAGAAAATCAAAGACGTGATCGGTAAAGGTGGTGCTGTGATCCGTGCTCTAACTGAAGAGACGGGCACAACCATCGAAATCGAAGATGACGGTACAATCAAGATTGCGGCAACCGATAGCGCTCAAGCTAAAGAAGCGATTCGTCGCATTGAAGAGATCACGGCTGAAGTTGAAGTCGGCGCTATCTATACTGGTAAGGTCGCTCGTCTGGCTGATTTTGGCGCGTTCGTTAACATTCTTCCTGGTAAAGATGGTCTGGTACACATTTCTCAAATCGCGGATCAACGCATCGAGAAAGTGTCTGATTACTTGAAAGAAGGCCAAGAAGTTCAAGTTAAAGTACTTGAAATCGACCGCCAAGGCCGTGTTCGTCTAAGCATGAAAGAAGCGGTAGAGAAACCAGCTGAAGAAGTTGTTGCAGCACCAACGGCTGAATAAGGCCACTTTAAGCTTGAGAAGCACGGCGCTTTAGTCGCCTTTTCAACATAAAGCATGATATAAAGGGAGCGTTATTCGCTCCCTTTTTCATGCCTAGATTAATGCGATACACCCACTTATCTTGAGCTTTGGGGTACACAGGAGTTTTATTTGTGAAATGGTTTCCAACGGCCGCATTGAGTGCTTTGATACTGATAATGTCGGGCTGCGCGTCAACTCAAAATGACAATCAAAGTCAATGGGTATACCCTCCGATGGCAGTGCCATTGCAGTCTTCATTACAGCAACAAGTTCAGATAGCGCGTTTGACGCAACTGCTACAACGCACTGATCTACCTGATGATGTGCGGGCTAAAATGTTTTATGAGCGTGGTAACAACTACGACAGTGTTGGGCTACGTACTTTAGCACGTTTAGATTTTGAGCAGTCACTCGCGCTTAACCCGGCGCAGCCTGATATCTTTAATTTATTAGGCGTGTATTACACGCAAGTCGCAGAGTTTGATGCCGCTTATGAGGCATTTGATTCGACATTAGAACTTGAACCTGACAATTTTTACGCTGAGCGTAACAGAGCCATCGCACTTTATTACGGCGACCGTACAGAACTTGCGCTGGAAGAGATTCGCGCACATTATCAACATGACCCTAGCGATCCCTTTCGTGCATTGTGGCTATATATTATTCAAAGTGAAAGCGAGCCTTTGCAGGCACGTGTGGATCTCTTCAATCGCTATAAAGTTCGAGATGATCAATGGGGATGGCTCTTGGTTGCGTTAACGCTTAAGGAGATATCGGAAGAGCAAGCTTTTAAGATGATCTTAGAAGAAGGCAGCGGTAATGCGATACAAGCACAGCGTTTAACTGAGGTCTATTTTTATCTCGCTAAGCGTTATCAACAAGAGGGAAATTACGCGCACGCGATCGCCTTGTACAAGCTTGCGTTGTCATTTAACGTCTACGAATATGTTGAGCATCGATACGCTTATCTTGAATTGGGGAAAATTTTCCAGCAAGTAAGAGCCGACTATTTAGCTAAGGCGAAAGCTGAGCAGCCAGAGTCTCAGCAATAAGTACCTTATTATATCCTTTTCCTTAAAGCCGCTGACTTTTTCAGCGGCTTTTTTGTTGCTTAACGAGCTAAAGATCCATAAAATAGTTAGCCTTGATAACCATTTTAATTTGAAAAACAGTGAAACTAGAAGCTAACTTAGAAAAATTAGAGCGTTTTAGTGCAAAAATCTGGCGTCGGTATAGCAAAGCTGATCCCATTTCACAATTGAGCTTTAATGAATATGATTACCTTAAAGTGATTCAAAGCTCTTCTTTGCCACTGCGCTTAACTGATTTAGCCAATGAGATGGAAGTGAGTAAACCATCGGTATCAAATATGGTTAAAAGGCTTAAAAATAAAGGGTTAGTTCAGACGGCACAATGCCAAGATGATGCGCGTTCTTACCGAGTTTCTCTCACCGATACTGCGCGTGAGCATTTAGCGGATGAAGCGAAAGTGTACGCTGTTGTCGCAGAGCAAGTGACTAAGCATCTCTCGGAAGAAGAAGCACTGTGTTTTAATATGTTGTTATCCAAAGTATTACTTTAATTTACTTATATAGTTAGCTTTGCTAACTATGGTGTCTGTTATGAAAAATTCAATTTACCGCCAATTTTGGCGCTATACCATTCCGACCGTGGCAGCTATGTTAGTCAATGGCTTGTATCAAGTGGTGGATGGTATTTTTATTGGTCATTATGTTGGTGCTGAGGGATTGGCGGGCATTAACGTTGCGTGGCCTATTATTGGCTTTATTTTAGGGCTTGGCATGTTGGTGGGCGTTGGAACTGGTGCTCTGGCTTCGATCAAGCAAGGTGAAGGGAACATGGCGGCAGCCAAGCAAGTGCTTGCTACTGGCCTATTGTTGCTTGTGATGCTAGCTCCCGTGGTGGCGACAATTCTATGGTTTCTTGCGGACGATTTCATTGCGTGGCAAGGCGTTGAAGGACGAGTCTACGAACTTGGCTTGCAATATTTGCAGGTATTAGTGATCGCTTGTGTCTTTACGCTTGGCTCTATTGCGATGCCTTTCTTGTTACGAAACGACGACAGCCCTAATTTAGCCACATTGCTGATGGTAAGTGGTGCGATAATCAATATTCTCTTTGATTATCTGTTTATTGCCGTTTTACATTGGGAACTTACTGGTGCCGCCATAGCAACGGCACTCGCACAATTAAGTGTGACTGTATTAGGCATAGGCTATTTCTTTTCGACGCGAGCCAAGTTGCAGCTGTCACTCTCGGTGATGAGGGTGCAATGGTCGTTGTTACCTAAGATTGTTGCGATTGGTACTTCAAGCTTTTTTATGTATGCCTACGGTTCGATGATGGTGGCGGTGCACAACAGCCTATTTGCTCACTATGGCAGCGCGGTACTCGTTGGGGCATACGCGATATTAGGCTATATCGTCACGGTTTATTACTTAACGGCAGAGGGCATCGCGAATGGTATGCAGCCGTTAGTTAGCTTCAATTATGGTGCCAAAAACTATCTTCATATTAGAAAACTGCTCAAAATTGCAATGAGCATTGCTGTGCTTGGCGGGCTGGGTTTTGTGGTGCTGCTGAACTTGTTTTCCACTCAGGTTGTTGCGGTCTTCAATTCAACTGACCCGCAATTGATGGCAAGCGCTGTACTGGGCTTAAAACTGCATATGTTCGCGCTGTTTTTGGATGGATTTTTAGTTGTCGCCGCCGCCTTTTATCAAGCGACCAATCGCGGCAGTAAGGCGATGTTTGTCACCATTGGTAATATGGCGATCCAACTACCGTTCTTGTATTTGTTACCTAAGTTATATGGTGTGACTGGTGTGTGGATTGCCTTCCCCATTTCCAATATTGCGTTAAGTTTGGTGGTGGGTTTGATGTTGTGGCGAGATTTGCGTGCACTACCTTGTGATAACGCGAAGCAAACCGTGTTCGCTTAATAAGAGCCTCCCCCTTTTCTCTTGGGGGAGGCTACGCTCAGCTTTGTTGAATCGCTAGGCCCGGTAATTGGTGCCAATAGCCGTTACATTGGTGATTGGTTAAAGGGGAGGGATGCTCTCCTTTTTCATTGGCCTTGAACTGCGACAGATGTTCGAATGTCTCAAGACCTAGTGGGCTTAAACGAACGACATCGACTAATCCCGCCATGCTTGGTAAATCATTAGCAAGGTTATAGCAATAGCCCGATTGGGTTTGGATACCGTTGAGGTTAAATACCGCTTGGCCTTCTTGGCTGTGAACCTGAATTCCGGTTGGATACTTGATACAGCAAGTCTCACATTCATCCTTCGCGCGGTTTTCAGCCCGTGCGGTAAAGCAGCGTGCGGAGTAAGCCAGTGGCAGGTATCCGTGGCTAAAAACTTCTACTTCAAACTGGTTTTTGATACCAAGCTCATCACATTGTTGCAATACATTGATTAGCCAATCACGGGATAGTTCAACAGGCATGCACCAACGGATCATCCCTTGCTTTAGGAACAGTTGCAGTGTGCGTGCGTTGTAAGCATTCACGGCGGGCCCAACCACAAAAGGAAGGCGTTTTTCACTGGCGAGTTGAATCGCCGAAACGTCATTGGCTTCAATCGTAAAATCGCCATTCTCAATATACTTTTTCATCACATTGATTTCGCTCGGTGCTTCCAGTAGCGCCATGGTTGAGATCACAACCTGTTTACCCGCTTGTGAAAGCGCTTTGGCGATCTCAAACCAGTGTTGTGGTTTTATCTCACGTCGCTTGGAGCAGACCGATTCACCCAAATAGATCACATCAGCAGGGCTATTGATTGCCTGTTGATAAAAATTTTCTACCTCTTGTTTGGGCCAGAAATAGAGTAAAGGACCCAGCGCATATTTCATTCTCTTCTCCATTCTCTTATTGCCATTGGCGATGGTACGCGCCGAGTGTCGTTTGCGTGCCTTCAGAAACGTTGGCTAAGGCGGTGTTCCAAGCCGTTTCTACTTGGTAGGCTTGTGGATTTGCTTGGTAGCGATCAATCGCCGCTCGCCAGGTTTTAGTCACTTGCTCCACATATGCAGGGCTACGTTGGCGACCTTCAATTTTGACGGAAGCAACGTTGGCTGCAAACAGTTCTGGTAATAGTGATAACGTATTTAAACTGGTTGGTTCTTCCAGTGCGTGGTAGCGTTTAGGTTGCCCATCGATCTGCGCTTCAAAACGACCTTTGCACAAGGTTGGGTAGCCTGCATTTTCTCCGGCTGCGTATTTATCAATCAAAATTTCGTTTAAGCGAGATTCCAAACCTGAGTCCGTTTCTTGCCAGCGGACATATTTCGCGGGCGAACAGGCTCCGACAGTATTGGGTGATTCTCCCGTCATATAGGAAGAGAGATAACAGCGCCCTTCAGACATAATACATAAGCTGCCAAAGGCAAATACTTCAAGCTCGACGTCACTCATCATATTACGTGAGAGCTGTTTGACTTGATGGATTGATAGCACTCGTGGTAACACCACCCGCTTAATATTGAAATTCTGCTTATAAAACTCGATAGCGGCGACGTTGGTGGCGGAGGCTTGTACAGAAAGATGCAATTCGAGATCCGGGTATCGGTTAGCGGCATAATCCAATACCGCGATATCGGCGATGATCAACGCATCTACGCCTAAACTGGCGGCATTATCGACGGCGTGAGTCCAACGCTCGAAGCCATTAGGGTGGGCGAAGGTATTTAACGCGACATGAATTTTTTTATGGTGATCATGAACATATTGCACCGCTTTATCTAACTTCTTACCTGCGAAATTAAGGCCAGCAAAGTGGCGAGCATTGGTATCATCTTTGAAGCCGATATAAACCGCATCTGCACCACAATCGATCGCTGTTTTTAGAGCAGGCAGGTTACCTGCAGGACATAAAAGTTCCATTGATCCGTACGATATCTAAGGGAAAGTAGTGGTATTTTATGAAGCATTATGAATAGCAAATTTGATGTAAGGCAGGTTTGGGTCGAATAAACGAGATTTACTTATTTGGGAGTAGAACGATGACGACGATTTTGAACGAATAACTCTTCTACTTCCTGCCTCGGTTGTGGCCGATAAAAATGGAAGCCTTGAATTGAGTTACAGTTGAGATTAGAGAGCAGTGTGGCTTGTTGTTGAGTTTCCACACCTTCGGCAACGACCGTTAAGTTGAGTGATTTTCCTAAATTGATGATGTTTTCAATGACGGTTATTTGTTTAGGAAGCGTATCGATATCCGTTATAAAAGCGCGGTCAATTTTAAGTTCATCAATCGGGAAGCGAGCGAGGTAAGAGAGCGAGGAATACCCCGTACCAAAGTCGTCAATGGACAGAGAAAAGCCCAGTTTTTTGATCGCGTTCAACATTTGCAAGGTGTGTTCGCTGTCGCTCATGACGGCACTTTCGGTCAGTTCAAATGTGATGCAGTTTGGATCAAGCTCCGTGGTGCGAAGCAGTTTTTCCATATAATCAATCAACTTCGGGTTACAAAACTGTTCGGGCGATAAATTGATCGCCACGCGACCTGGTAAAATGCCTTGCAGCTTCCAGCGTTTTACGGTCGAGAAGACATCACGCATCACAACTCGGCCTAAATGTTCAATCAGCCCAGCTTTTTCCGCGACAGGGATAAAAGCGCCCGGGTTGATATACCCTTCCACAGGGTGTTTCCAGCGCACCAAAGCTTCCGCACCATTGATGCTGAAGTCGCGAGCATTTACTTTCGGTTGATACCACACTTCAAGGCCATTTTGTTGCAGCGCTTTTTGCAGTTCAATTTCAAGCCATAAGCGCATGCGCGCTTCTTTGTTCATTTGATCGTTGAACTTAATCAGACGGTTTCTACCACGATCTTTGGCTTCATACATCGCCGTATCGGCGTTTTGCAACAATACGCGTGCATCGCTACCGTCACCAGGGTAGGCGACACTACCTATGGAGCAGGCTAAGCGTTTACTGAAATGGTGCAGATCAAACGGTTGGTTAATCAAAGAAATGATGCGTTCAGCCAACATTTCAGCGGCGCGACTATTTTCAGGATCAGGCAGTATTAGTCCAAATTCATCGCCGCCAAGGTGGCCCACAATCGCTTGTTGCGGTAGTAAACGTTTCAGCCGTGCTGAGACCTCTTTAATGACTTTATCGCCAATATGATGGCCTAAAGAGTCATTGATGTTTTTGAAGTTATCAATGTCTAAATAGAGCATCACAAGGGGTGTTTCATTTTGAATGAACTGTTCTAAACGTTTAGTGAAACCAAAACGGTTATACAAGTTAGTCAGTGAGTCAATGTGGATATCGGCATGCATAGTCGAAGACAACTGCTTAGGTGCATCTTCTGCATCTTGAATCAAAATCAGTTGTGAGCTGTTGCCCAGCACGACGGTGGCTCCAGCGTGCAGTTGAACTTTACGTTCAAAGCCACACTTTGGCCCAGTGAGGCAGACCAATGGTGCCCCTGCGAGTAATAAACTAAGTGGAGAGCTGAATACGGTTTTACTTTTTTCATCGACAAACAAGCGCGATAACTCTTCACCAAGAAGCTCTGAGGTATTTTCAAAACCGAGTAAACGAGCCGATGCGGGGTTAGCAGAGATAATGCAGTCGTCATCGACCAGCAACAATCCATCGGGAAGCAAGCTAGTCAAGGTTGAAAACTTATTTTCCGACTCTTCTAATGAGCGAATGAGGATCTGTTTTTCGGAGGTGTCGATGGCGTGAAACACAATATTTTCGACTTTTTTATCACCCATGATAGGTGATAAAGAGAAATGCAAACTCGTTTCTAAATCGATCTCGTGAAGAGTCAGTTCGGTCTCAAGCGTTTCTCCTTGAAATGCCCGTTCATAATAGGGTTTGAGATGGCGGTAGAAATGCTCACCCAGAATTTGTGAGTCATTCATTCCAACCAATTCGGTTGTGCTCAGCCCTGCAATATCACAATAACGTTCATTGACCATCACATAGTTATGTTGGTCGTTCAAGATGGCAAAAAAGAACGGACTGTTCGACGTGATTTTTGCAAACCAATGTTGTAAATGTTGCGAAGGCATCAAGCTACTACCACTCTCCAGAGCACTTATATTCATGAGGATGTTACAACGTAAGTAACACATTAACTATAACTTTGATTACTAAGCTAGAAAAGGTTCTCAAACAATGTACGTTTTTTGATGCATCACAGGAATTTGCACCCCCACATCCATTATGATTAGGTACTATTGCATTACAAAGTAACGGATAACGCTCGTGATTCACAAGATTCGTGCTCAACTAGTTCAAAACGCCGCTTCAATTTTGCGATCCCCAGTCCACTTCTTACCGCAAGTTGTACAAAAAAAAGCCTTGCTAGAAGGGTTGAAAACTATATTTCATGAGGCTTTGCAAGAAGGTGACTTTGAATTTCTTGATGGGAAATGGTTAAAGGTTTCAATTCGCGATTTGAATTTGAATTGGTATATCAGCTATCAAGCGGAACAACTTGTTGTGTCTGATAAGACGGAAGTGGAAGATGTCAGCTTTAGCGGTAACCTAAATGATATGGTGTTGATTGCTGGTCGAAAAGAAGATCCTGATACGCTGTTCTTTCAACGTCGACTCTCCATTGAAGGGGATACCGAACTGGGGTTAGAGGTGAAGAATCTGATGGACAGTGTTGACCTAGAGCTTTTACCAAAACCGTTCCAGATGTTAATAAATCAGCTAGCAGATTTTGTGCATAAGGGCGTACAATCGCCAGTGACACAAAATGAGGTAATGAATGCTTATTCGAACTGAAGCGCCAGCGGATATCTTAGCGATTGACCGCTTATTAAAATCAGCCTTTGAGACAGAAGCTGAAGCTAATTTGGTCATGACATTAAGGGAAAACAGCCATTTGACGCTCTCTTTAGTGGCCTGTGATGATGACGGCGAAGTCGTTGGTCATGTGATGTTTAGCCCAGTCTTACTCAATGGTGAAGACTTAAATTGGCAAGGGCTTGCACCGTTGGCCGTGAAAAAAGAGTGGCGAAATCAAGGTGTCGCCGCCTCGTTGGTAAAAGAGGGGTTAATCTGTTTGGCTGAGTTCGATTATCCAGCTTGTGTGGTTTTGGGTGACCCGGATTATTATCAACGCTTTGGCTTTAAAGAGGCGGCGAAATTTGATTTTCGTTGTCGTTGGGATGTTCCAGTTGGCGCGTTTCAGATCGTTGCATTAGTCGACGGCGAATTGAGCGGGCGAGCGGGTTTAATTGAGTATTGCCCAGAGTTCAACGATCTTTAATCACCGTATTTCTATTCTTAACAGGGAGCCCAGAGCTCCCTGTTTACTTTTATGCCCTTCTCATTTGAAGCTGCCGTGGTGTTGGCTATATTCGCTCACCCCAATCACCTTGTTTATCTAGGCTCATAGGGATGAATTCACTTGCCGCCTATCTGCAACTTCAAGTTGTTTGGGCATAGCTCTTGGGTCATTGGATGATTAACGGTTTCTGTCTTGGCGCTGATTTGTTAGGATTGCGATGTTCAATGAGGTCATAAACAGATGTCACATCACGAAAATCAATATTTACAAGAAATGGGCATCCAGCGTTGGGAGCTTATCCATCCACAGCGGCTGGCTGGCTATCAACCTGATCCGGTGACGCTGCCGAGCACGTGCCGATTATTACTCGTTTCCCCCCAATACCCGCAACAAGGTGCTCTATTGCTGTTTTCAAGAGTATTGAAGAGTATGGGGCTCGAAATCAGTCAGGCGTGTCATCTTGAGCCTCACTCTCTTAGCCAACTAACAGGCTCCAGCATTGAATGGTTGTGGTTTTCAGGCTGTGAAAAGAGAGAAAGCCCGTTGGCTCAGAAAGTGTTAACGTCACCGCCGCTAGTTGAGATAGATGGCAATACCGAGCTGCGCCGGGCGTTGTGGCAGCAAATTTGTTCTTATGAGTCATAAAACTATGAATATTGATGTTGTGCCTTTATCACTTCCTTATCTTGATGCTATTTGGTCCATTGAGCAGCAAGCTCACAGTTACCCTTGGGCTGAATCACTCGTACGCGACTTGGCGAGTCGTGGTGCATGCCACCATGCTATGTTGGTTGATGGCAAAGTTGTCGGTTATTTCTATGCACAGAATATTGTTGGAGAGGTGACCTTGTTAAATATCGCTGTCGATCCGCAGCAGCAAGGTAAGGGTTACGGAAAATTGTTGATGGAGTTTTTCTTAACTTACTGTGAAAAAGCGCAAGCTGAAAGTGCGTGGCTTGAAGTTCGCGAAAGTAACATCCGCGCTTATAGCTTGTACGAATCGCTGGGTTTTAATGAGCTCGATCGTCGAGTGAACTACTATCCCACTCCGAAAGGATCAGAAGATGCGATCATCATGAGCTACTATTTTTTGTAGCTTATTTTCCATCAGCGGATCGTTTGCAAACTCAGGTTTTTTCATGGTCAGGCGTCTCGGAACTATTTCTGGTGCGCCTTATCTTTTTGATGTTCATTGAGTTGATAGCATGGGCTTGCAAAACGCTTGACGACTTCCTTAGCGGTTAACGGCTTATCAAATAAGTAACCTTGGAACTGATCACAACCCAATTGTTTGAGAGTTTCGAGTTCTTGGCACTCTTCCACACCTTCGGCTATTACCTCCAAATTTAAACGTTTCGCAATCATAATAATCGTATCCACAATTGCTTGGTCACTCTCATCTAAATGCAATTGAGTGACAAAAGAACGATCGATTTTGAGTACATCCACCGATAAAAGTTTGAGGTAACGCAGTGATGAATAACCAGTGCCAAAATCATCAATCGAGATGCTCAGCTTACTTTTTTTAAGTTGCACCATTTTTTGAATCGCACTTTCTACATTTTCCAGTAATAGCCCTTCAGTAATCTCCAATTCAAGATGTTCACCAGTAATACCTGCTTGTTGCATTGCATGGTTAATGTGTTCAACAAAAGAATCTTGAGAAAACTGCAACGGACTGATGTTGATGGCTAAACGGCGAAAATGGGGCGGTAATACTCCTTGGCGCTTCCAAGCGGCGTATTGATAGCACGCTTGCTCTAATATCCAGTTTCCAATCGGAATAATTTGCCCCGTTTCTTCTGCTATGGTCATAAACACACCCGGTGGCAATACACCTTTGGTTGGGTGGTTCCAGCGGATCAAGGCTTCCACACCGACAATATTGTGCCGCTCATCGACTTGAGGTTGGTAATAGAGTTCTAACTGTTGGGTATTGAGGGCTTCATGGAGGCCTTTTTCAATTTCCAGAAACGATTCGACTTGAGCCTGCATTTCTGGCTCATAAAACATGTATTTATTGCGTCCATTCGCTTTTGCGCGGTAAAGCGCTGTATCGGCTTGTCTAAGGACATCGATATTGGTTTTGCCCACTGACGGAAAAATCGAGATACCAATACTCACAGTGCAATAAAGCTGGTGGTCATCAATCGAGTAAGGGTTGGAAATCAGAGCCAGAAGCTGCTGAGCTACCTTCTCTGCTTGTTGGCGAGAGAGATGAGGAATCAACACCGCAAACTCATCGCCACCGATGCGTGCGGCGGTGTAATCGTGTTTAAGCCAGCCATCCATACGCATGGCGATAGCTTTGATTAAATGATCCCCCGTTGTGTGTCCAAGTGAATCATTGATCGTTTTGAAACGGTCGAGATCAAGGTAAAACAACACACCAGAAGTGTGGGTGCGAATACTGTTATCAATCGCATCAGTGAGCAGTTGCAGCAGCAAGCTGCGATTAGCAAGGCCAGTTAACGTGTCGTAGTAGGCTAATTGGTTAAGTTTAGCATCCGCGAGCTCTCGCTCTTTCCATAAAGTATAGAAAGTACCGGCTAACTCACTGAGCTCATTTTTTTGCTGTTGTAATGGCGGCTGTGTTGGGCGTTGATTGTTTTGCAATGAACGAACCCACGAAATTAACGTGGTGATGGGTTTTGACAGCTTGTAGTAAAAAAAGACTAAAAGGATCGAAGTCAGCAACACATTTCGAAAGAGATCAAACAGCAATACTCGTGTGGTTTTTGCAATAAATTCTTTGGCAATGGAAGAGCCGTTGACGGAAAAACTTAAGCTACCTACCACCACACTCGAATTGGGTTGATGTAAGTCAGTTTTAAAGATGGGTATTTCAGGTGTCAGATAATTCGATAAGAGCCGAATAAAAGCCGTCTGTGCTGGAATCTCTCTGCTTTTTTTTGCCAGTGTATCACCAAAATCATCAATAATTTCAACGTGATAAATGGCATTATCAACCATTAGGCTAGAGACGACTTGATTGGCTAATAAGTTATTGAGGTGATAAGCAGCCTGGCTGGCATTTGAATAATTTTGCAGCAGTTTAAAACGGTAGTGATCTTCAATGCGAGCTTGCTCATGGTGCAGGTCGAGCAAAGTATGATACAAACTAAAGCCTATCCCAAGGATCACCGAGACTAGGAACACTGTTTTGGCTTGTTTAAATGCCAGAGAATTTCTTTGTTTGGTTATCAGCATAATACTCGCTTATTCTCTTCGCCCTTTTTAGTTATAGCTCATATTTATTGATAATTTAATTACAAATAGAAAGGTCGTCATTCTCTTGTTGATTTGTATAGCGACGAAAGTTGCTCCTAGATCAAATATAGGGGAGAATACCGCGCAAATTTGAATCGAACTGCTGATCAGCGTAAGCGCTTCGGCTCTCCCTTATATCAGCATATTGAGAAGACCTGTTTCATGTCAAATACTCCTTTTTTGAGTGAAGTTTCTAAACGTAGAACCTTCGCTATTATTTCGCACCCGGATGCGGGTAAAACCACCATTACTGAAAAAGTTCTGCTATTCGGGAATGCCATTCAAAAAGCGGGAACGGTAAAAGGGCGCGGCTCTAACCAGCATGCTAAATCAGATTGGATGGAAATGGAAAAAGAGCGTGGTATTTCGGTCACGACCTCTGTGATGCAATTTCCTTACAATCATTGTTTGGTTAACTTGCTCGATACTCCAGGGCACGAAGACTTCTCGGAAGATACTTACCGCACATTGACGGCGGTTGACTCGTGCTTAATGGTGATTGATGCAGCAAAAGGTGTTGAAGATCGTACTCGTAAGCTGATGGAAGTGACTCGCTTACGTGATACACCGATTGTAACCTTCATGAACAAATTGGACCGTGAGATCCGCGACCCAATGGAATTGCTTGATGAAGTGGAGAATGAGCTGAAGATTGCCTGCGCCCCGATTTCATGGCCAGTGGGTTGTGGTAAAGAGTTTAAAGGCGTGTACCACATTCACCGTGATGAGACGATTCTGTACGCGACCGGCCAAGGCCACACTATTCAAGAAGAGCGCATTGTCAAGGGCCTCAACAACCCTGATCTGGATAAGGCCGTGGGTGATGACCTTGCCGCTCAGCTGCGTGATGAGCTTGAATTGGTATTGGGTGCTTCTCATGAATTTGATCAAGAGCTGTTTTTAAAAGGTGAGTTGACCCCTGTTTTCTTCGGAACGGCATTAGGTAACTTTGGTGTGGACCATATGCTGCATGGTTTAACTGAGTGGGCTCCGGCGCCGATGCCACGTCAAGCTAATGAGCGTATTGTTGAAGCCACGGAAGAGAAATTCTCAGGCTTTGTGTTTAAAATTCAAGCGAACATGGATCCTAAACACCGCGATCGTATTGCGTTTATGCGTATTGTGTCGGGTACTTATACCCAAGGCATGAAAATGAACCACGTGCGTATTGGTAAGCAAGTGAGTATTTCTGATGCGGTTACCTTTATGGCGGGCGATCGCTCTCGTGCTGAAAATGCTTATGCTGGCGATATTATCGGTTTGCATAACCATGGAACAATTCAGATTGGTGATACCTTTACTCAAGGTGAATCGTTGAAATTCTCAGGTATTCCTAACTTTGCTCCTGAGCTGTTCCGTCGTATTCGCTTGCGCGATCCACTGAAGCAGAAGCAACTGCTTAAAGGTTTAGTGCAGTTGTCGGAAGAGGGAGCGGTTCAAGTCTTCCGCCCACTACAAAATAACGATTTGATTGTGGGTGCAGTGGGTGTGCTGCAGTTTGATGTGGTGGTGTCTCGTTTAAAATCTGAATACAACGTCGAGGCAATTTACGAAGGTGTTAACGTTGCAACAGCACGTTGGATTGAGTGCGCAGATGATAAAAAATTCGAAGAGTTTAAGCGCAAAAACCAAAGTAACATCGCACTGGATGGTGGGGATAACCTGACTTACATCGCGCCGACTATGGTCAATTTGAATCTGGCCAAAGAGCGTTTTCCTGAAGTGGAGTTCCGTGCGACACGCGAACATTAAACCTTGGTGAGTTTGAAGAGAGTGATACTCTCTTCAAACGTTAAAGATAAAAAATGCCGATATTTCAGTATCGGCATTTTTTTATAGGTGGTATTGGAACACTATTTTTTCTTTTTGTTCGCTTTCTTCTTCTTCGAAACCACTTTGACTTTTTTGTCATCGGTTTTCTTTTTCTTTTTGAATACCGGCTTCTTGTGCTGCGGGCGCATATCTTTAATGAAGCGCTCTTTTATCTCCTCGTCGACATAACGCGCGACGCGGTCCATCATCACTTGATCATGGGCTTCAACCAAAGAGATCGCATTGCCTTTTTTACCAGCACGAGCCGTACGACCTATGCGGTGTAAGTACACATCCGCTGAACGTGGCATATCAAAGTTGATCACGTGACTTACGTCAGGTAAGTCAATACCGCGTGCGGCCACGTCGGTTGCCAGTAGTACGTTGACTGCGCCTTCACGGAATCGCGTAATGGCGTTATTGCGACGATCTTGTGGCATTTCGCCTTGAATCCAAGCACAAGGAATTTGCGCTTTTTCTAGCTCTGTACGCAAATCAGCTAAGCGCTCACGAGTTTTGATAAACACGATAGAACGTTCGGCTTGCTCGGTGAGGATTTTCTTCAATAGCTCAACTTTGTGCACCATGGTATCGGCGCGGTGATACCATTGAGTGATTTTTTTGCGTTCACGACGAGAAGGATCGGCATTGATTGTTGCTGGTTCTTTTAAGAGATCGGCGGTAAAACCTTCCACACCATGACCTTCCAGTGTTGCAGAGAAGAGCAAGGTCTGTTTACGCCAGCGACATTCCGCAGCGAGACGATCGACGATTGGGCCAAAGCCCATGTCCAGCATGCGGTCAGCTTCATCCAAAATAAGCCATTCAATCGCACGACAATCAAAACGCTCGCCTTCAATGTATTCCATCAAGCGACCAGGCGTTGCCACCACAATATCTTGCGTTTTGGCTAAGATGTCGGCGTGCTCTTGATATTGTACGCCGCCAGTGATGGTGACGATATTGAGGCGAGTATTCTTCGCCAGTTCACGAGCTTGATCCGCCACTTGCATCGCCAATTCACGAGTTGGGGTCAGAATCAAGACGCGTGCAGGGCCGGCTCGCTTGCGCGGAAAATCTAAAAGATATTGTAGCGCGGGTAAAACAAATGCAGCGGTTTTACCGGTTCCCGTTGGCGCAGAGGCAAGAATATCTCGACCATCTAGGGCTTGTGGGATCGCTTCAGCTTGAACTTGGGTGGGACGTTCAAAGCCCATATCTTCAATGGCCGCAATGATGCAAGGGTCAAGATCGAGGTCAGCAAAGGTTTTGATCACAGTGAGTACTCCACAAGCCGTTAGGCTTATTTGGCTATAAAATTAAGGTCGAACATTATAGGGGGATTGGTGATTAGGATCACATGTTATTTCTACATCTTGAGATAAAAATCTTGAGTTAGGGCAATAAAGGCTTCGCTATAACCACTTGATGAGTGAATGACCAACGATGAATCAATCACAGAAGCCGAGGCTAAACTTAGTTCAATCAATAGCCGATGAGCGGGTTTGTGTGCTATGGGTTGTACAGTGCAGCGCCGCTTAAGCTGCCAGCCGAGCGTGAGTGCTTGCTCGATAAATTGTTCCCCTTCATACACGGGCAAAATAAAACAAGCTTGCCCCTCATCGTTGAGGAGACTTTTTGCTCTGACTAATAAAGCGTGATGAGCAAGTTGATTGGTGTGCCTAGCAGTAGCTCGCTGGGGATCATGAGACAGTTCACCACTGTTGAAATAGGGTGGGTTACAAATAATTGCATCAAAGGACGGCGTAAAAGAGGTATCTAAAATATCACCTTGTAAAACCTGTATGCGTTGCCCCCATGAAGAAGCATTACTGTTGTATTGGGCCGCTTCAAAGGCAAAGGCATCGATATCGATGGCCGTAATTTGTGTATCGCTAAAACGTTGTGCGCACATTAATGCCAATAACCCAGTACCGGTGCCAATATCGAGAATGGTTTTGGGATGGTGTGTGAAAGCCCACGCGCCTAATAGAACCCCATCGGTACTAACAGGCATTCCTGCTTGTCCACCGTCAATGGAAAATTGTTTAAATTTGAAACGCTTATTTTTTGGCGAGTGACTTTTCA
>NZ_NDIO01000300.1:0-8576 GCF_002241085.1 Vibrio sp. V03_P4A6T147 | reverse complement strand
CAATTTGATCAATGGTTAAACCAAGCCATATTGAAATAATCCATCATTATAACCAATAATAAAGTTGGCATTTTTTATCGATTTATGCCAACTTTACTGCTCATTTCTCTTGCTTTATTTTCGATTAATAAAATTAATCGTTAAGAACATAATTTTTCGTTTTACCTTTCTCAATATCAGCTCCATATTCGCCGCAAAATATCCCATCAATTCTGGTTTTGAGGCAAAGTCAATGGACAACATCACTGTGAACGCGTCTTCACCTCGCATTTCCGTTCCGGTCATTGCGCTATCGCTTTATGCGATTGCCTCAGGCTATTTAATGAGCCTGATCCCATTGATGTTGCCGCACTACGGGCTTGAGAGCTCATTGGCAAGCTGGCTTGCCAGTGCCTTTTACGCTGGCTTATTGATCGGCGCATTAGTCGTTGAACCTGTTGTCAACCGCGTTGGCCACCGAAACGCTTTTGTATGGTGCTTAGCGCTGCTCATGTTAACCATTTTTGCCTTACCTGCTCTGCACTATGCCAGTGCTTGGTTAGTGGCACGTTTTGTTGCTGGTATTGCGGTGGCTGGTGTCTTTGTAGTCGTCGAGTCTTGGCTATTGCATGGTGATGAAAAAGGCCGAGCAAAACGCCTTGGTATTTATATGGCGGCGCTTTACGGCGGAACGGCATTGGGCCAATTAGGGATTGGTTATTTAGGCGTATCAGGCGGCGTGCCTTTCATTGCCATCATTACCTTGCTATTAATCGCCAGTGTGGTGCTGATTTATGGCGAATCTGACCAACCTTCAACTCAGCATGCCGTCAGCCTATCACTGAAACAGGTACTCAAACTAAACCATGCCGCCTTGCTCGGTTGCGGAGTTTCAGGGCTCACTTTGGGGGCTATCTACGGTCTAATGCCTGTTGAATTGGAACAACGTGGTATCAGCCATACCGATATTGGCAGCTTAATGGCGCTTGTAGTTTTGGGTGGCATGGCGGTGCAACCTATGGTGCCTTGGCTATCAAAGTTTTTGGGCCGAACACTATTAATGGCGCTGTTTTGCTTGATTGGCTCTGCGGCGATTACCATAACCTTGTTCGATTCAACGATGATGATATTAGCTGCCAGCTTGTTTTTTTTAGGCATGGCGACGTTTGCCCTGTACCCAATCGCCATCAACTTAGGTTGTGATAAGCTCGATGCCAATTACATTGTCTCAGCGACACAAGTTATGCTGTTTAGCTACAGTATCGGCTCTGTGGTTGGCCCCGTGATCGCTGATTGGTTTATGCAAAGATCGCAAGGCTTAATGGGCTATCTCTTTATTGCTTTACTGGCGACTTGTATTTATATGTTGGCTTCAAGCCTCAAAACCA
The DNA here is from genome assembly GCF_002241085.1 of Vibrio sp. V03_P4A6T147. NCBI lineage: Bacteria > Pseudomonadati > Pseudomonadota > Gammaproteobacteria > Vibrionales > Vibrionaceae > Vibrio > Vibrio sp. V03_P4A6T147. The sequence goes on along the minus strand of NZ_NDIO01000300.1, from coordinate 7,209 downwards.
AACGCCAATGGGTGGCGGGGAAATAAGTCGCAGCAAAGCGGATCATATTTTATCGCAAGGCGCACGGTTCAATCGTTGATGGCGATTTGATGCATGCGCCTTTGGTTTTTCTGGTAGTGCACGTTTTTCATGCAGTAGATGGCGGATCGCCAATATAGGGTGAGAGAGCAACATTCTTGGCCCTGCGTAACGCATCACCAATCTCATTTGCTCTTTCGGCTCAGGCTTATAGCAATGAATTGGGCAACGGTTACAGGTGGGTTTATGTTGGCCATAAGGACAGCGATCTAAGCGTACTTGCGCATATTCCAACAAGGTTTTGCAACACGTACAGAGTCCAGATTGACAGCGATGATGGCGCTGACAATAAATGTTCACCATCGCCTCTACGGTGCGAAACTCACTGAGTAGCTCTCCCGTTAAAAGATCGCTATGCATTTTTTCCATTGCCAATAACTCCCATTGAGATCGCAGATAAAAACAAGTATCCTGCGCCACCTTGTTCCTCATGTACCCAAGACTTTGTGTCAAAGAGCAGACGACTATGAACCGCAAAAAGAAAATTAACCAAACACTGCAAAAGCATCTTAAAAAGAAGCATGCCAAGCTGCACGGCAGCAATAAGCCTCGTTATATTTCAAAAGCTGAACGTGAAAAATTAGACGCAGAGCAAGCCGCTTCAACCAGCACGGTAGATACCCAACATAGTGAGATTGTGCCTGCTGAAGGTGAGCTACAACAGTAAGTCTTGCTCGATTGGAACAAACTGGCTGGCGACATCAATAAGGCTTTGAGCCGTCAGCCTTGGTACTCCGTACACTTCTACTTTTTTGTTAAAACGCTGTTTAATCCGTTCGACCAATAGCTCGAAATCACCATCTCCTGATACCAGAACAATCACATCCGCTTGCTCTGCCAGCTCAATCGCATCGAGAGTAATACCGACATCCCAATCCCCTTTTGCACTGCCATCACGACGCTGAATGAAGGGCTTAAGCTGAACCTCAAAACCAATACCGCGCAAAATATGGTGGAACTGGCGCTGCTTAGGATCTTGGCTAGCAATCGCATAGGCATTGGCTTTGATCACCTCTCGTCCTTGAGTGGCTACATACCAAAATTGGTTGTAATCAAAATGCTGGCGGTACTTCTCTTTACAGGTGTAATAGACGTTTTGAACGTCGACAAGAATGGCAACTTTTTCCATGAGCTCTCTTCTCAAATAGAAACAAAAACAGCGGCCTGTTCGCCGCTGCTTTGCAAATTGCGCCTAGTATACGCCAAACCACTTCAATTTGTCGTGCAAGCGAGTCACACTGCCGACCACAATCAAGGCTGGGCTTTGTGCTTGTTGCGCTAAAAGGGGTAAATCGTCAAGCGAGCCCGTCAATACTCTCTGTTTATCTGTAGTGCCGCGTTCGATAATCGCGCAAGGCGTTTCTGCGTTCAGGCCAGCATCCAACAAGTTTCGTGTGATGTTCGGGCACTGCTTTAACCCCATATAAAAAACCAAAGTTTGGTTGTCTTGCGCTAAACATCGCCAATTGATCGCTTTACCTTCTTTTTGTAAGTGACCCGTAATGAACTGCACACTTTGCGCGTGATCACGGTGCGTCAGCGGAATCCCCGCGTAAGCCGTGCAGCCTGCTGCTGCCGTGATCCCCGGAACCACTTCATAAGCGATATGATGTTCAGCCAGCGTTTCGAGCTCTTCACCACCTCGGCCAAAAATAAAGGAATCGCCGCCTTTCAAACGGACAACTTTTTTACCTTCTTTGGCTTTATCGACCAGAATTTGGTTGATCTGATCTTGCGGCACACAATGAAAATCCAACTGTTTGCCAACGTAGATCATCTCCGCGCTGCTTGGCGCCAGATCTAAAATCGCTTGCGAAACTAAACGATCATACACCACCACTTGCGCTTGGCTGATCACGCGTAGCCCCTTAACCGTCAGTAGATCGGGATCGCCTGGCCCTGCGCCTACTAAAGAGACAAAACCGCGACTCGTTACACTGCTTACCATGATTACTCTCTACCTTATCGACAAAAGGATATCGTCATTAAGCGAGGTTAAACCTCACTTAACAATGGTTAGCCAAGGTTGCGTTGTGGCAAGGTTTTACCGTGAGTCATGTAAAGGCTTAACCCGGTAAATAACAAGCCGCCCACTAAGTTACCCAATGTGGCCGGAATTTGGTTCCACACCAACCAATCGACGATGGTGAATTTAGCGCCCAACATCATGCCAAGTGGGAACAGGTACATGTTCACTACGGCGTGTTCAAAAACCAAACCGAAGAAAATAAAAATAGGTAGCCACATCGCGACCACTTTGCCGCTGACCGAAGTTGAGGTCATTGCGCCCACCACACCTAAACACACCATCCAGTTACACAAGATGCCTTTCACAAACACGGTGATCCAGCCATTGACACCGTGTTCGGCAAAGCCAAGAGTGCGAGCAGTAGACGCTTTAATAAACGCTTGTCCAACCGCGCTCGGCTCGATACTGAAATTCATGGTGAAGGTTAGCGCCACTAAAAAGGCGACGGCAACGGCACCGATTAAGTTACCTAGCCCAACCAAGCCCCAATTCCGTAGAACGCCCGCTTTGGTTACTCCGGCGCGTTTTTCAAACAAAGCTAAAGGCGCTAAAGCAAAAACACCCGTTAATAAATCAAAACCCATTAGGTTCAAAATACAAAACCCCACAGGGAAGACCAGAGCACCAACAATAGGCACTCCGGTTTGCACAGCCGCAGTAATGGCCACAGCGACTGCGATAGCAAGAATCGCCCCCGCCATAATACCGCGAATCAGGGTATCGCGCGTTGACATGAAGATTTTGCTTTCGCCAGCGTCAATCATTGTTTGCACAAAATCGGCAGGTTTTACATAAGACATAATGGTCCTTATTGTCACCAAAGTTAAAATTAAAAAGGGAAATTGAATAGATAAAGGCTCCCAACCATCAATGCATCACCAAGAGAACTCGATGAACAAGGAACCTTTTTGCTATTGAATCTCATCGTCTCAAAAGCGGCTGTTAAGCCGCGACTTCGACCACACCGTCGGTGACTCGCACGGCATAAGCTTTCACGCTAAAGCGTTCATCTTCCATACATTGGCCTGTTATGAGATTGAAACGCTGCTTTTTAAGCGGGCTTGCTATCCAGAACTGCTCTTGATGTTGGCAAATAAAACCGCGTGACAACACATTGGCTCGAGCAAAGGGATCCATATTGCTTATCGCCATCACTTCTTGCGCTTCAGTCGGACGGAAGATAGCCACTTGCTCACCATTCACCAGTGCACACACACCCGTTCCGGGAACAATGTCATTAATGTCACAGATGGCTTGAAATACTGTGTTATTGGCCATGGTTATTTCTCCAAAACAGGGGTAGAGATTGCTGAATCAGCAAGCGCAATGTGGAATATATCGCCTTTCGCTTCTGGGTGTTTTTCGCTATAAGTCGCAGGACGGTGCTGCTCACGAGCGCTGACGAACACGACGTTCTGATCGCGTAAATCAGAATTAATGAAGTGAGTAAAACGAGTTAATTGCTCAGGATGATTAAGCGTTTCTGTCCATTCACAGCGATAATCAGCAATAAGCTTCGCCACATCTGCTTCGAGTTGATCGTTAATGCCCAGCTTATCGTCCACAATCACTTCACGCAGGTAATCAACGCCACCTTCTAGGTTGTCTAGCCAAACTGAGGTGCGTTGTAATTTATCGGCTGTGCGAATGTAGAACATCATGAAACGGTCGATGTATTTCAGTAGTGTTGCTTCATCTAAATCAGAGGCCAGCAGATCGGCATGTCGAGGCTTCATACCACCATTACCGCAGACATACATATTCCAACCCGCATCGGTCGCGATCAGGCCTAAATCTTTCCCTTGCGCTTCGGCACATTCGCGGGTGCAACCTGAGACACCAAACTTCATCTTGTGTGGTGTACGGATACCTTTGTAGCGGTTTTCAATCAGCACACCCAAACCGACGCTGTCTTGCACACCAAAACGACACCACGTACTACCGACACACGTTTTTGCCATGCGCAGAGCTTTGGCATAGGCTTGGCCTGTCTCGTATCCAGCATCAATCAGTTTGCGCCAAATCTCAGGTAAATCGTCTTTTTGAGCACCAAACAGACCAATGCGCTGCGCGCCCGTCACTTTGGTGTAAAGTTTGTATTCCTGAGCGACATTCGCCAGCACCGCAAGCGCTTGTGGTGTGACTTCACCACCCGCCATGCGTGGGATCACCGAATAAGTACCGTCTTTTTGCATGTTACCCAAGAAGTTATCATTGGTGTCTTGCAAACTGACCAGCGATGGCGAGAGCACATGATCCCCCCAACACGAGGCCAGAATAGAACCAATTGTTGGCTTACAGACTTCGCACCCATAACCGCGTCCATGTTTTGCCAACATCTCATCAAAACGTGTGATACCGTTAATGCGGATCAAATGGAACAGATCTTGGCGTGAATACGCAAAGTGCTCACAAATATCGTTTTTGACTTCCACACCCGATTTAGCCAGTTCCGCATTCAGAACCGACGTCACTAAAGGCACGCAACCACCACAACCGGTTCCTGCCCCTGTCACCGCTTTAATCGCGCCGAGCGTATGATGACCATCGGCCACGGCTTGGGCAATTTTCGCTTTAGTCACATCAAAACAAGAGCAGATCACAGCAGTATCAGGTAGTGCATCCGCGCCTAATGCCGGTTTTTCAGCGCCAGCATGCGCAGGTAGAATCAAGGTGTCAGGGTGTTTGGGCAGCTCAATATCATTGAGTTTGAGTTGCAGTAAATCGCCGTAATCTGACGTGTCGCCGACTAAAACTGCACCAAGCAGTTTTTTACCATCTTCAGAAACGATAATGCGCTTATAAACTTCATCTTCTTCATTTTGATAGACGTAGCTTTTACAACCCGGAGTTCGCCCATTGGCATCGCCAATCGATCCCACCTTCACACCCAGCAGTTTGAGCTTGGCGCTCATGTCTGCACCACTAAATTGGCTCTCATTGCCCACAAGATGATCAACCGCAACCGTTGCCATTTTGTAACCAGGAGCGACCAGACCGAAGAAAGTTTGATTCCAAGAAGCACATTCGCCAATCGCGTAAATATCAGGATCGGATGTTTGGCAGTGATCGTTAATGGCAACGCCACCACGCGGCGCGATGTCTAGACCCATATCACGAGCTAATTTGTCCTGAGGACGTATCCCTGCGGAAAATACGATGAAGTCAACTTCCAAATCCGAACCGTCGGCAAACTTCATGGTATTACGAGCGGTCTCGCCTTGAGCAACGATCTCTAGCGTATTTTTGCTAGTGTGAACTTGCACCCCCATCCGCTCAATTTTATTACGCAGTTGTAAACCGCCTTGCAAGTCAAGTTGCTCAGCCATTAATACCGGAGCAAACTCAATCACATGGGTTTGTACGCCCAACGCTTTCAGCGCACCAGCCGCTTCAAGGCCAAGTAAACCACCGCCTATCACTACACCACTTTTGCTCTTTTTCGCGCACGTTTCGATGGCCTTTAGATCTTCAATGGTGCGATAGACAAAGCAGTCTTTACTTTCATTGCCTTTGATCGGCGGTACAAAAGGATAAGAGCCCGTCGCCAAGACTAATTTGTCATAGCTCACTTCACGGCCAGTATTTGAATAGACCACGCGCTTTTCGCGATTAATGTTAACCGCCCGCTCGCCCATCAAGACATTAATCGCATGCTTTTGATAGAAACCCGGCTTAACAAGCGAAAGCTCTTCAGCGGTATGGTGCGAAAAGTAGGAAGAAAGATGGACGCGATCGTAGGCAACACGCGGTTCCTCACAAAAAACCGTGACATCAACAGCTGATGCCTCCATTTTTTCGACCAAATCTTCGATATAGCGATGGCCAACCATGCCATTACCGATGACAACCAGCTTCATCCTGCTCATATGGGTTCCTAATTATGGTAACGTTTCATTGAGCGAGATTTTTAATTATGAAAGAAAATGAATTACTGATGTAAATCAATTACAAACTCAAACTACCCTAAAGAGGTAGCAATAAAGAGGAATATCAGAGAGAAATAAACACCTTATCGTAAATAGCATGAATACTAGAGGCCGACAGGCATCGGAAGATAATTTATATAGTATGATCGCTTCTAATCAAACCTGATCATTTACAACAAAACTTGTCAGTTTTCCTCTGTCAAAACACTTGGCAGAAGTTATATAAACAACTTAAACACGCTCATTATGCTTTAGAGTAGAAGCTTATGACGGCGCTGTTCCTCCCCCTTTAAGGGGAGGGAATTATTGACATTCTTTCCTTCGCATCTTTATGGCTGACATCATTTAGATACCAATACTCCCCCACCCTAAACTGCATCATTCATAAAGTGTTCACATTCAATCGCTACGTTAGCTCAATATCTTCGAGAGCTACCATGTGAAACCACTTAAACGCTATCAATACGAACGCTATGCCGTGCTGTGCAACCTTGCTTATCCCAGAGTGTTTAGGCAGACACGTTACGGTTTTGATCCGAACGGTCAGCACATCATCCGTAACCAGTTTGGTAAAATCATGATTCGAGTGCTGTGGAGTAAAAACCAAGAAGAGGCGGTGGTCGTCATCAAAGGTTCGCACAGTGTCAGTGATTGGCTTTTGAACTTTGCAATGTGGACACGCAGTTGTCAGCACTTAGGATTGGATTACCGTATTCATGCGGGCTTTTACCATCTCCTGCATCAAGAGAGCCTGCCAACGCGCAACGAAGATAAACTCGGCTTATCGGTTTTACAACGGCTGGAAGCCGTCGTTGTTCCTCTGATCGAGAGTGGCAAACGCATTGCCATTACTGGTCACTCTTCGGGTGGGGCTATTGGGTGTATCTTTGCTGACTACATCGAAAAGAAATACCCAAAATGCATCAAACGCATTGTGACATTCGGCCAACCCGCGATTGGTAATTGGCGTTTTCGTCAACGCTACGCGCTTAGTCACAAAACCTATCGTATCTGTTGTGACCTCGACATCGTCACCTTTATGCCACCCATTCCTTTAATTTATTGGCATGTGGGTAAATTGCTGTGGCTTTACAATGGGCGTATTTACGAAAACACACCAACGTTCATTCGATTAGGCAGGTCTTTATTGAGCTGGCTAGTTCGCCCCTTCTC